>JAEOTH010000036.1 GCA_016839915.1 Promethearchaeota archaeon | reverse complement strand
GTGCAGCTCGTGTATTTGCCTTAACACCGACATACATTCCTAACCAACCTGCTAGCATAGATCCAACAGCACCAATTATATAAGCAATCATCTGTTCCCAATTTAAACCTCCTGAAAATAATCTTGTATATGTATCACTATCTTCAAAAGGGGATGGTAAAAACAACATAGCAACTGCTAGAACCGCAATAAAGATTCCTAGGATCTTATACTGAACTTTAATATATGTTTTCGCTCCTTCTTCAATATATCCTGCTACTTCCACCATTCTATCGTTTCCGGGATCCTCCTTTAGAACTAAAGATCTAAAGTATAAAGCCATTGCAATTGAGATTATCCCTGCGATTAATGCGACAATTAAAATTATTGGTACAGCCATAATTTTTCACTTAATTATTATTTTTTTGTTAAATTTTTAAAAACATTAATAAAATAATATCAAACAAAATTTCTTAAATCATTAAAAGATTTTGAATTTTATCCATCAATTATAGAAGCAAATATATAATATACAGTTTCATTTATTATCAGGTTAAATTTAATCTACTGAGATCATTATCAACTACTAATTAAAAAAAAGTGTAGGATTTTTGAAAATTATATTATTTTGCTTTTTTCTTATTATATTCCTCTATCGCTCCGCCAGTCTCACGATACTCTGCGAATTTTTTCAAGCTTTCTAAGAGCATTTCTCCTGCGATAGCGAGAATTTTCTCCTGTTTCTCATCTTCGAATTCAGCCCATATTGTGGCTTCTGAGCCATCTCCTTTAGGAGTAAGAATATATCCCATTTTACTAAAAGGACCTCCCTCCATAGCATAGGAGATTCTCTCATCTTGTAATCTTTGAGTAATGGTTGAAGTCATATCCCCAACAGTAGTCTTTAAAGAATATTTATCAGTTCCAATTTCAGTGCTTTCATTTACAGTAATATTCCAAATTGTTTCAAGAGAATCATCATTTAAAATACCATAAATTTTATTAGGAGTTGTGTTTATCTCTATTTTTCTTTCTAATTTTGCCATAAAATCATCTTTGCTAGTTTTCTCTATTTTTAATAGTGTTAATATACATTTTCACTATAAATATTTATAATTTTGTACATATCTATTTCTACTTTTAAATAATCTCATTAATTAAATAATCTCATTAAATTAGAGTAGAGAGAATAAAAAAGGCATTCACTAAATTATAATTGCAATTTATTTATAATATTAAATTAATTAGGACATTATACTTAATATAATTACAAAAAGAGAATATTAAAAAGCAAATCCTTACGCTTGTTTTTTATTATTAATACAATAATTCTAAGAGTGTTATTTTATGGATGAACTTAATTGTGAAGTTCTTATCATTGGTAATGGTCCAGCAGGGCTAACTGCAGGGCTTTTTTGCGCTCGAACAAATAGGGATGTCATAATTCTTGATGGAAAGGCGCCGTCAGCTTTAGAGGGAGTAAAGGAGATTCAAAATTGGCCTGGAGAGATTGATATTAAGGGTAAACATCTACTAAGGAAATTCAGAGATCATGTTGAAAGTTATTCAGAAAATGTCAGAATTATCCGTTCTGACATAATTTCTTTAATGCTTGGAATGGGTGTAAATAGAACATCCACTAGAACTGCTAACATATCTTCTGATGTTGTTATTATCGCAACCGGTGGAGGCACTCGAAAAGAAATAATAAAGGGAGAGGATAATTTGCTTGGATTTGGTGTTTCGTATAGTGCATTATGGGATGGACCGCAATATAAAGGCAAGAGTGTCTATTTATATGGGAAAGACGAAGAAATGTTAGAAGACGCTTTAACTCTTCAACAAATGGGATGCCTTGTAAGTATAATAACAAACGTTGGAATTGAAAAATTGCCCGAAAAGTTATATCAAGTAAAAGACGCTGGAATCGATGTTTTTGAAAACATGGAAGTAATTGAAGCAGTTCCCGATTCGGAAGGTTTGATTGAAAAAATAATTTGCAAAACTACTAAATCAGAATCAGAAGAGACTGTAGAAATAAAGGAATTTGAATTAAGTTGTTTATTTATTTTATCTCATATTTATTCTAATTCAATGTTCAAAAAAGCAGGGGTAGAATTAGATGATATGGGAAATATTAAAGTTGATGAAGAACAAAAAACAAATCTTAAGGGTGTTTATGCTGCGGGGGATTGTACGGGAGGTCTTTTTCAAGTGATATTTGCTACAGCAGAAGGGGCACGAGCAGGTATAAATGCGTGCAAATATCTTCGACAATTAAAGAAGGAATAAATTAACCAAAAAGAAAATTGAAAAATATTATAAACAATTTTTAAAATTATAATCTGTATATTAGAATAAAGTTATTAGGTTATGGAGATTAAAATTGTCTAATAAAAATGAATATGATCTTGTAATTATTGGTGGTGGACCCGCGGGATTAACAGCAGCAATTTATGGTGGAAGAATGGGTTTAAAGACTGCTCTCTATGAATGTAAAGGTTTTGGGGGCTTAGCTGGAACCGCTCCTAAGATAGAAAATTATCCTGGATTTAGTAGTATTAATGGTCTTGAATTAACAGAAAAAATGAGAGAACAGGCTGAAAGTTGGGGAACTACTTTTTTTTATAATGAAGTCTCAGCAATCAATCCAAAGGAAATGACTATAACTACTTATGACGGTAATACAAAAGCAAGAGCCATCATAATTGCTACTGGTTCAAAGCATCAAACACTTGGATTACCTAATGAGTTTGAATTATTAGGTAACGGAATATCTTACTGTGCTACGTGTGATGGCCCGTTATTTCGAGATCAAGTAGTTGCCGCGGTTGGTGGTGGTAATGCCGCTGGTTTAGAAGTGATTTATCTTTCAGGTGTCGCAAAAAAAGTTTATCTTATTCATAGACGTCACTGTATGCGAGCAGAAGCATGTATTGCAGATGAGGTTGATTCATTAAATAATGTTGAACCAATGTATAATAGCACTATCGAAGAGGCTATAACTAAAGATAACAAATTAGGAGAGTTAAAAATTAAAAATCTTGAAACTGGTGAAATTTCTAATATAAGTGTAAAAGCTCTCTTCATTGCAATAGGAGTTAAGCCACAAAGTGAATTAGCGAAGAAGGCAGGGATCGAACTTGAGGAGGATAACTGTATTAAAGTCAATAAAAATCAAGAAACTAATTTTCCTGGGATATATGCGGCAGGAGATGTAACAGGTGGAATACGACAGGTAACTACTGCTGTCGGTGAAGCAACCACTGCTGCAATGAATGCCTACCTGTATATTAAACAAGGATGGTATGGAGAAGGCTTAAAAAAATAAACAAATTAAAACCCCTTTGAAATAAACATTCTATTGTATGTTACTTAGATATTACACACTATTATGTAATATCCCGATCATATTGTATTCATTATGGAAAACTATAAAATTTCTGATTTTATAGAAGACTTCCTAATTGCGAAAGAAGTCGAGGAAGGTTGCGCATCTTCAACTATTAAAGCTTACCGATATGACCTTCAAAAATTCATTGAACTTGTAGGAGATCTCCAAATTAATTCACCATTAATCCGTCAAAAAATTCGTCTCTTCTTAAAAAAATTAAATGAAATGGATTATACCAAGAAAGGAATTGGGAGAAAAATTGCCTCATTGCGATCTTATTTCAAATTTCTAACCTTGAATGAGTTTATGGAAAAAGATCCCATGAGTACAATTAAAACTCCGAAAATCAAACTTGAGGAAAGTTTACCTAAGTTTTTAAGAATTAATGATATAGAAGTGATTTTTAATAAATTGAAAGATCGACGATTATTCAATTCTCGCAAAAGTGAGCGATATTATTTAATTACTAGATTATTGTATTCTACTATGGCTAGGGTAAGCGAGTTATGTAATATAAGAATAAGAGACATTGATTTTGAAAGAGGTTATATACAACTCAGGGGAAAAGGAAACAAAGAAAGAATTGTACCTGTCGATCAAAAAACTTTAGAAATCTTTAAAGAACACCTTAAAAATAGAATAAGTTATGATTCTGAAGAATTTTTGTTAGTAAATACAAGGAATCAAAAATTAAGTCCTCGAGTGGTACAAACAGATATTAAAACAATTAAAGAAAAATGTGGATTTGCTGGTTCTAAAATTATCACTCCTCATGTTTTCAGACATACAGGTGCAACTCATCTAAGACGTTCAGGTATGGATATTAGTGAATTACAAGATATCTTAGGTCATTCAAGTCCAAATACAACACGAATATACGCTAAGAACGATATAACTAAATTAAAGGAATCATATTCTCAAATGCATCCTCTAAACAATTTAGATAAACTGTAAAGAAAGGTCTATTTTTTTAATTAATAAATTTTTTATAGATAAAACATAATTTAACAAGTATAAGAAAATTTAAACTTAATTTGTTCTTTTACTACTTATACATCAAAATAATATATCAGATTTTCTCGATTTGCCATGGATGAGAATGAATTCAGAAAGCAATTTATGAAGAAGTCGGTTTTTAGACAGGCGAGTTCCCTTGATCTAAGTTATGTACCAGAAAAATTATTTTGTCGAGATGATGCTCTTAAAACATTGATATTTAATTACAGGAGAATTATGGAAGAAAAGGAGCAACCTTCTATTAATTGTTTAATCTTAGGAAAGGGAGGAGTTGGTAAAACATGCACCGCGCGATTCTTTGGAAAACTATTCAGAACTATAGCAATTGAGAATGATGTTAAATTATTCTTAGAGTATTTTAATTGTATTAATTTTCGCTCTAAAAGTAAGATAATTAGAGAGCTGCTTGCCAAATATCAGCATGGAAGCGGTCGCGGTTTTTCGGACGATGAGGCTTTAAAGTTAATTCTCTCACAACTAATTCGGGAGAACGGATATATGTTATTAATTATTGATGAGATACATCTTTTGAAATCAGATGAAGTACTAGCATTTCTAGACATTGCTGAAACTTTTGGCCATCAAAATGCAAAATTATCATTACTTCTAATTTCACGAAGTAAAGATTGGATGACGATTGAAACTGAGAGGATATTAAGCAGATTAAATGAAAAAATTGTGTTGAAACCATATGATTTTGAGGAATCTATGAAAATATTAGATTATCGTAGTGAACTTGCATTAAAAGAAAATGTTATTGATAATATTAACCTTTTAACAATGATTGCTCAAATCGTAGTAGATCATAAAAATATGAGACATGGTATCGAGATCATACGAAAAAGTGGTTCATTTTGCGATAAAGAAGGATTAGATCGATTTAATGCTGATTTAATTAGAGAAGCTTCTAATGATGTGTATCCGACTTTTAGAAATGATATTGTTGATCAATTAAAAGATCAAGAACTTTTAGCTTTATATGGAATTGTACGATCGTTAATCAATAAAGATGAGCCATTCACCTTAGTTGATGATGCTTTTGATGAGTATAATGTAATATGCGAGAATTATGTTATAGAACCACATGTTAAGATGAGTTTTAGAAAATATGTACGACAACTTACTCAATTAAAAATTGTCGCTTCAAAAACGGTACGAATTGAGGATGCAACACGTGGAAGGCATCTAGAGATAACGCTATTAGATATTCCTGCATCAAAGTTATTAGAATTATTAGAAGATATCCTTGAAAAAAAGTTTAGTAGTTAATATAAAATATGACTCTTTTTTTACCTATTTCTAAATAGAATTTACTTATTTTGGGGAATTTCTTATTTAGTTTTCTTTCTAGTAATCTCTTTTTTTAGATTCTTTTGAGGAGGAATACCATTCTAACCATTCTTTGCGCCGATTTTTCTTTTGTTGCATGTCATCAGTCTCCGTAATATTTTCATTTCTTACTTTTTGCCAATATCTATCCAACTCATGTCTTGTAAGCGATAACCCACACGATTGGCATACAATTTGTTTTATGGCTGAATGGTATTTCATAAAGCCTCCACATTCAGGGCAACGAGCCACGATTATACCATCCTAATTTTTATTCAGAGTCATTATTTTGTTTATATATTATATTAATAGAATTAATTAGTGTTAAAATATTTTGTGTCCTAAATTATAAACTGTAATTATTTATATGAATTGTACAGTACTTTTTAGAAGGGATAAGAAATGAAATCAGATGTATTTTATTTTACAGCTCGAACTCACTCTCGTGGACAGAGTATGAGTAAATATAAAGGTCCTTTAGCCTTGAATAAGTTAAGTATCGAAAAGAAAGTTAAAACGAATGACAATATCGTAATTAAAACACACTTTGGTGCGTTAGAGAATACTAGATACCTTCGCCCAAGTTATATTCGATTCTTATGTGATTATGTGAAAGAATTAGGTGGAATTCCATCAGTGGCAGAATCTTGTGGATGGGGATTGCCTGAGAGTGTTTCAGGGGTTCATACAGAATACTCGGGTCGGGCAAGTGAAGTGGAATATTTAGAAACAGCTCAAAAGCATGGTTATACAAAAGAAACTATGGGGGCTCCAATTCTGATGTTGGATGGAAAAATCGGAATTGATATTGAAATTCAAAAGATTAATGGAAAGATATTTAATGAAGTATTAGTTGCAGGACGTTTAAGAGAATTTGATTATATGATAATAGCTACCCACTTTAAAGGACATGCTGGAGGAGGTTTTGGGGGATCGATAAAAAATTTGGGAATAGGTTGTGTTTCAAAGGGTGGCAAAGTAGAAGCCCATACGGGAAAAACATTTGAGATTAATTTTGATAATTGTAATCCAGAGTGTAAAAGCTGTGTTAATATATGTCCTACTAATGCGTTATTTAAAGATAAGGATAATAAATTAGTTTTCGAAGAAGAAAAATGTAAATTATGCTACATGTGTGCTTCGGTATGTAAAGATAAAATAATTAATATCGGTAGTGTTCCTCAGGATGATTTCGTTACACAGATGGTTGATAATGCCAAAGGAGTAGTAGAGTATTTCGGTAAAGATAAAATCTTTTACATTAATTATGCTATAGATATCACATACCAGTGTGATTGTACAGGAGGTTCAGATATACCGTTTGTTCCCGATATTGGAGTTTTAGCCTCATTAGATCCTGTGGCTTTAGATCAAGCAACTGTAGATCTTATACATAAATCCTCAATTAGTCCTCATTCTGTTCTTTCTGAAGTAGAGGGTATTCCAACTATAGGCCCTCATGAATGGTTTTCGCATACTCCTCGTTTTGATCCTAAAAGTGGAGAAATGGATTTTAGTGGGAAAGAATCAAAACATTGGGAATTACAATTAAAGTTAGCTGAAGAAATTGGTTTAGGTAAAAGAGATTATAATTTAATTGAAGTAAAAATTGAAAAAAATAAATAATGTAATACATTATGAAGTGACTGTTAAATTACCAAAAGCCATATAAGGAAAAAGTGTGTTATCAAAAAATTCTCGTTCTTTTGAAATGTATAAACAGTCTCCTATCATTTTGAATACGTTCCCACTTACATTCCCTAGTTTAATTGGATTTTCAAATTTACCATTTTTAATATAGTATCCATTTCTTATTTCTGCACCGAAATTTCCAGATAATTCACTAGGTTTTAACCACGAAAATTGTTCAACATAATATCCTTCGTCAATTTGTGAGATAATTTCATCGAATGGTATATCTCCCGGTAGAATCTCAAAGTTACTTACTCCACTATCAACAGCACCAGTTAAATTACTTCTCATTCCGTTACCTGTCGACTGCTCATTTTCTATAATCGCATATTTTTGATCATAAAGTCGTTTTTGAAATATTCCTTGCTTAATTATTTCATTTCTTTGATGTGGTGAACCTTCCCCATCCCATCCATTAGTGCTGAAACCTCCTTCTAATAAACCATCATCTATGATGGTTATATTTTCCGATGACACTTTCTGATCGATTCTAAACCTTGATATTCTTTGATGGAATGCTTTACCAGAAGCATGAGTTCCTACTACTGGATTAATTGCCCTACTTAAAACCTCGGGTGAGAATATAACAGTAGTATTTTTATTTGATTTTGGTATTTGTGCTTTTAAAGTATCTTGAGCTAATCTAGCCCATTTTTTTATCCTTTCTGAAAAATTCAATTGATCTCTATTTTTGATAAATAAAAATGGCCAATATTCTGCTAAAATACCTTTATGTTGAGCTTTTAACGAGAACTCTATAAAAAAATAAGTTTTTAAATTACTTAAATCGAGTGAATTATTATTTCTCAAGAATATCTCATCAATATGAACCCGAAAACGCCCAAAAGTAGGTTTAATTTCTGTATATTGTTGAATTTCGGAGATTAATTCTTCAGCTAAGTCATTTTTAATAGCTAGAGGATCCTTAATCACTTTTTCTTCAGAGATTAATAAATCAGGGATTGTTGATTTAGATGGAAAATAATATTTAGAACTCAAATTATTTTTAGCTAAATATTGGCATGTCTCTATATTTCTCTCAATTTCTTTAGAATCTAGTGAATTCCCTTTTACTAATCCAATTCCAGTCTTACTTTCTTTCTGGGAGAGAATTCTAACAATATATTCAAAATCACTAATATCTCGCACATTGTCTATTTTATTTTTCAAAAATATGGACTCATAAGCATTTCTTTCTACAAGAAAGATCTCATATTCTTCAATATTTTTAGATTTAATACTCTTTTCAATTAATTCTAGTTTCTCATTAGACATTATAAGTTATAATCTTATGAAATATTAAATCCTTATTATTATGAAGTGATTATATTGAAAGTAATAGTTTTACTTTACTTTCTTTAATAAAATACATTAAGAATGGAGTCGGTGGGAATTTTTAATGAAATCAGGTTATATTTCCTGAATAATTAAATAATTTTATTATAAATTTAAATATTTGATTTTTTTTTTAATTTATAACCAATAATGCCCAATAAGGTGGAAAAAAATCCAAGATTTTGTATTAGTAAATGGTAAGGAATATTATATTGAAAAGAGTAATGAGGAATATTCATTATCAATTTACGGAGAAAGTTTTCGCAAAATCTCTGAGATAGAAGGACTATCAAGAGCAACTAATCTTCAGCGTCTTTCGTTAAGTTCAAATAATATTGAAGTCATAGATGGGCTCGATATTCTTACCAACTTGAAATATCTTGATCTTGAAGAAAATAATATTAAAAACATCACTGGTCTGGAAGGTTTATCTCATTTAAGGATATTTTATTTACGATCAAATCAGATAGTAGAAATTAGTGGATTAGATACACTAAGAAATTTAAAGACTCTTGATCTTTCTTCCAATAATATTAAAGAAATTAATGGATTAGATAACCTTGAAAATTTAAGGCAGTTAAAATTAAATCATAATAATTTAACTGAAATAAAAAACCTTGCAAATCTTATAAATTTAAGTGAAATCGAATTAGATCATAATAGAATTACAGAAATAAAAGGTCTTGATAAATTAATAAATTTAGAATATCTATCCCTTTGCAATAACCAAATTAGTGAAATGAAAGGACTAGATAAATTAGAGAATTTAAACAGCTTAATGCTTAAGAATAACAATATATCTGAAGTCAAAAATATCAGCAACTTATACAGTCTACGAAGACTTTCTTTATTTAATAATAAGTTTAAAGACCCCTATTTTGATGATTGCTTTGAATATGAAGAATTGAATGAGTTAAATGATTTCTTATATTTAAAATCAAGAAAAGAAGGGCTGAAAAAATTAATTAGGCATTAAAGTGTGTTTTTTATTTCGTTGATGAGTATAAATTTTTTATCCTGGACTAATTAATACTTCTTTAATTCTTAAATAACTACCACCATCTGAAACCGGAACTAAATCAGCATGGCCCTTTCCGCATGTTCCACCATGAAGATCTATAGGATCATTTGATATAGCATCGATTTTTTGTAAAATATCTAAAACATGGCCAGATAAAGCAATGCTTTTTAACAATTGGGTTTTTTCTCCGTTTTTAATTATATACCCCTTTTTAGAGGTAGCTTGTAGCCCCCCGCCAATAGGATCTTCCATCCCAAAATATGAATGGTTTACCATTACGCCTTCTTTAATTTCGGATACCATTTCATCTAAATCATAATCTCCAGGTTCAAAGTAAGTATTAGACATTCGTGGATGGATAACATGAGCATAACTTTGCCTTCGTCCGTTTCCTCGTGGAGTTGCATTTAATACTGAAGCACCTCTTCTATCATAAATAAAATTTTTCAAAATTCCATCTTCAACTAAAATATTTTTACCCGCTCGTATTCCCTCATCGTCAAAATAGTAAAATCCTAATACATTTTCAGTATAAGGGGTATCACAAATCACACAAATATCTGAAGCTACCTTCTCATTTAACTTCTCTCTGAGATAACTCCTCCCTCTTAAAACTTGATCAGATTCTAAACCATGGCCAAAACTTTCATGTGCTATAATTCCTGCCATCCCAGAATCCACTATTACTGGAAATTTACCTGATGGAGGTTTTTTTGCTTTTAACATTTCTAATGACGTTTTAGCAATTTGTTCCAGTTTATCATCACTCAGTTTGTCGAATATCTCAAAACCAATTATCCCATCAGTAACAAAATGGTCAAAATCGACTGTTTTTCCTTCTTTTACAACAGGGTAAATAAGAAATCTTGTGCGGGGGATAACCTGTCTCAATTGACATCCTTCATTGTTTACAAAAATTCGAGTAGTTTCAGTTTCCATGTATTTTATTTTACATAAAATAATTCTTTTATCATAATTTTGAACGAAATTGGATATATATCTAATTTTCTGTAATTTTTCTTCAATTGGAACATCTTTAGGGTTAATTTCAGGTTTGATTTCTTTATTCAACTTCCATCCATCAAACTCAGCAATTTCTTCTCCTTTATTAGTTACTTTTGGCAACCTTTGTATAATTTTATTTAAATCTGAAAAATTATCAAGTGCGATTTCACTCCAAGTTCCATCGAATGTTCTTGCAACAACTCCAGAGGTTTTAACGTTTACCGAAATATCTTCAGCAAAAGGACTTTTGTCAATAAAGACATGAGATAAAGAATCATACAAGATATCAAAATACTGGTTTTTACGATTAAAATTCTTTGACGTTTCTTCAAAGGCAGCAAAGATTTGATCATAAGATTGATCATTCATAATAAGAGAAATTTAAAACATAATATTATTTTTGTTCTTTTTATTCTAAACCAAAAATGTATTAAATAACAAACTAACGGAAAAAATAAAAAAAGAAATATAATTTAATTATATTGTTTCTCCACACTCATCACAGAATTTAGCATCTTCGTCATTTAGCGTACCACATTTTCTACATTTAACCATTATTTTCTGTTCAGAGCGAGTATCTACATCAAGTTTTATTCCTCCAGCTTTACTAATACCTGACGCCATAGCCTCAGTTCCTCTACTTATTACTCTCCCTAAACCATCTAAGGCCTCATCTGATGTTGATCCCATAGCTCGTCCCGTCTCTTCAACCATATATTTAGTGATTTCTCTTTGATGAGCCATAAACAAAAGAAATATGGAGGGTAATACAAGAAACATACCCCCTGCTAATACTCCCATTCCTATAGGTGTTAACTGATGATTTTCAGGAAAGGTCGCGAAAGCAAAGCCAAATAATATTCCTCCTGTAATTGCTAAGGGAATTCCTATCCCCAGCAATATAAGAGCAATTCTTTTTAATTTTTTTTTACTCTTTACATGTGAATCTGTTTGTTGTTCATTTTTCATTAGATTTCACTTAAGCTTTTAATTCTTTTATAAGATAAATTATTTACAAATTTATATTTATGCTAGGAATTTTTCTTTAAAAAATTAATTATTTATCGTTTAGAACAATCGTATTAAAATTAAAACTAAAAGAATAAGATTCCTAACCACATTCAAATAATATTTTTATTTCTGTTTATTAAGATTTACTTTTGGGATTTTTTTCTAGATTTGACGATTTTTCATGAGTTTTAGAGTTAGCCTCTATATAACTAATCCGTTTTTCTAAAATTGTTATTGTTTCTATAATATTATTAAGTACTTTGTTAGTTTCTCTTATCTCATATTGCAATTCGCCGAGTTGACTAAGGAGAAATCCCATGACTTTAGATTCCCTTACTGGTTCTATTAACCAATTAATAATATTCTGTATTAATTTTCGGTTATCTAATGAATTTATACCTATTCTTGAATTTGAAGTGAAAATATCAATATCTCCAATTGCTACTACCTTACCCTGCCCATATTCGGTGTGAGCAGCAACTACAAGTTGTTTTTCTTCCTCTTTAGACCATTCTTCCGAAATATTATTGTATACTTCCGACCACACAGATTTTTCATTAGATTGCATTAAAGGTTTTACATCTTTATCCAGAAATAAAGAGCAAGCTCCTCCGATTATAACCTCCCTTATATTTTTGGTTATTTGATGCTTAAAAAAATCCTGAATATGCAGAATGCTTGTACAATTTTGATTATTACTATTCATCTCTTTTATAATATTTTTCTCAAAAAAAATACCAAATTTCCCAGATATATCATTAATATTAGTTTTTTGGAGGTAATCTGATCCATATTCACTTAATAATAATAACCCACCTCCATTTCTTACATGATCAATGATATGTTTAATTTCTAAGCTTGAAAAGAAGTCATCAATCGGATTACCGAGAATTAATAGATCAATATTCTCTAAAATTTCTTTTGTAATATGTCCATTCTCATTTTTTTTTATTTTTAGATCTAATCTTTTAAGGAGATCCATAAATTCCTTAAATTCTTCATCTTCAATGTTTAGCATTTCATTGTGAGTAAGGTCAAATAATATAGTTTTCTTAAAAGCAGGCAATGTTCTTTAAAGGCGGGCTTTTTGATTATAAAATAAGATTATGTCTTACAAGAAAATTCGAATATAAAAATCATTACCTATATAATTTTATTCCGTTCTGTCCATACCAAAAATTTTTTATACTGTATATAATAATCTTTTTTGGTACATTTTAAGTGATGTAATTTAAAAAAAATGTCAAACGGAAAATGATTTATGAGTAAAACTATAGCAATTATGGGGTTAAGTTGGGGAGATTAGCAGGGCAAATCGCGTGCTAAACCTATATGAAGGAAAGGGAAAATTCGTCGATTACTTAGCCCAGAAAGCGGATATTGTTGTAAGATATAATGGTGGAAATAATGCAGGACATACAATTATTGCCGATGGAATTAAATATAAATTTAAGTTAATCCCTAGTGGGGCTCCATTAGAGAAGGAAGGAATAATTGCTAATGGCTGTGTAGTTGATCCAAAGGTTTTACTTGAAGAAATTGATAATTTAAAGAAATTAAATAAAAAAGTAAACTTAAAACTGAGTTCAACCGCACATATAATTTTTCCATTTCATCGCATTTTAGATGGTTTAGAAGAAGCATCAAAAGGAGAATACAGTGCTGGTACAACAAAAAGAGGAATTGGTCCCACTTATTCTGATAAAGCAGCTCGTTGGGGAATAAGAGTTTTTGATTTAATTCATCCTGAAATTTTAAAACCAAAACTAGAAAAACTGTTTGAAATTAAGAAACGGTTAATAAGAGTCTATGACAATGATTGGGATGAATCGTTGGAATCAATTTATCAAGAATACAAAGAATATGGAGAGAAACTCAAATCATATGTAATAGATTCCTCTTATTATTTAAATAAATCTATAGATGAGGGTAAGAAAGTATTATTTGAAGGTGCTCAAGGAAATCTATTAGCTCTCGATTTTGGGATGTATCCTTATGGTACTTCTTCAAATGCTAACGCTTTAGGTATTAGTGCGGGAACTGGAATTCCTCCAAAAAAGATCGGCACAATTCTCGGGATAATTAAAGCTTATACTTCACGTGTAGGTGAAGGAAAATTCCCAACAGAATTATTTAATGAAACAGTTGAAATAATTAGAGAACAAGGTCATGAATACGGAACAGTTACTGGAAGACCGAGAAGAGTTGGATGGTTAGATCTTTTCAATATTAAATATGGAATAATGATTAATGGTGTTGATAAAATCATAATAACTCTTTTAGATGCGTTACAAGGGATAAATCCAATTAAAATGTGTATTGGTTATGAATTAGATGGAAAAAAACTTGAAAGTTGGCCAATCCAATCTGAAATCATTGAAAATTGTGAACCAATTTATAAAAGCTTTGAAGGTTGGGAAGAAAATACTAGGGAAGAATGGTTAAATGTTGCAGAAAAAGGATATAATGCTTTACCTGAGACTATGAAAGTCTACATTCAATCAATTAGAGATACCCTTAAAACTGATATTGCTATGATATCAATAGGACCAGATCGGAAGGAAACTATAGTATTAGAAGATATAAATTTCTAACTTTTTCTATTCTATTTTTTTATTAAATTAAGACATACTAACCCAAAACGATAAACAAATTCATTTGGAGGCCACTCCAAATTAAAATTTAAATTTTTTACAGTCTGGGTTACATCAATACCAACTGCTTCCATCGAATATCTCTTATCATCTGGATATCTACAAGGTTTCCCATCATCATAAGTACATCCTTTATCTTTTTCATTAGAACATATTCTACAAAATCCATCCCACAGGATAAGTTTATCTTCATAAGAGTGTTGGGATTCATTAATAAGTGATTTAATTTCTTGTTCTAACTCATCCCGCAATAAATTTTTCATAAAAAAAGCATTTTTTATACTATCTTCAGATTTTTTTGGATAAGGTGTGTTTTGTTTCTTGGTATAGTTAGCTAAATTAAATTCAACAAAAATGAGGTAAAATTTATCATAATCCAACATTTTTTGTTCTAAATACGGAGCTTCCGGTGGACAAGCCCATGAATGACCATAACTAGGGCATATAAAATTAGAATTTATGCAATACGTTTGCACTTTTGGATCAAAAATAATATCGTTTAAACTAATTTCAAGAAATGGCAATAGAATTTTAATCTATATATAATTTTCGTATTATGAATATTAATAATGGTTAGCTAAATTTTAATTTGAAGACCTAAATCATTAGAAGAAAAACAAAATTTTTTTTAAGAAATAATGTATTTGTATGACTATTACATCCAACATTAAACAATTCTTGATGTGAAAAAATTGAAATTAAAATTAAAAAGTGATAAAAGAACTAAAATTCTTGATGCTGCAAGTGAATTTAATGCTGAAGTAGTTAATGGTTCATTATTACTTCATGAATGCATTAATGATCTAATTAATGGAAAGCTAGACCAAAAGAATTTAGATAAAGTAATGCAATGTGAACATAACGCAGATCGTGCTAAAGAAAACTATATTAATTTACTTTTTAAGGATAAACGAGCTCTTCCATTCTTAGTTGAAGATCGCTATAGGTTAATTAAATATTTAGATATTGTTTCAGATAGTTCAGAAGAGCTAGCTATGGGACTAAAAGTATATCCTTTCGAACTATTTGATGATATTAAAAAGGATGCCAAAATAATCAATGACTTATATCAAAAGACTATTGATGCTTTAGTGGATATGGTAAATCTTATGGAAACTGATTTTAAGACTGCTTACCAAAGAAGTTTCGAGATAGAAAAGCTAAAAAGAAGTGCTCGTGAATCAAAATTTAAAGTTTTAAAAATTATTTATCAAAAACCTGAAGAAAAGTCTCTCCGAGTATATCTAACATCTAAAATTTTTATAAAGTTATTTGACATGATTGTAAGGGCTGAAGAGATAAGCGATTTTCTAAGAAGTTTAATAGTGAAATACCCAAGTAAATAAATAAAGGCGATTCAAATGGCTTTACCAATTATTATAGTTACTTTTTTAGTTATAGCAATAATAATCGCATTTGGTATTGGGGCGAATGATGAAACGTTTGCAGGAATATATGGCTCACGCATTCTAAATATGAAGCAAATTTTGATTCTTGCTGCAATTTTTTCAATAACAGGAGCTCTTGTATTAGGGGAAGCCGTAAGCAAGACTGTAGGTAAAGGGATATTAGTAGGTCTTAATAATCCGATAGTTATAACTATTTTAATTTCTACTGCTATCTGGTTGATATTATCATCAGCAATGGGACTTCCAATATCAACAACTCATGCAACAATTGGTGCTGTTATAGGTCTTGGTATAGCCCTTAATGCTAGTCTTGATTGGGGGAAGATTATATATTTAAGCATGTGGTGGGTACTATCTCCTATTATTGGATTTATAGTAACCTTTGGTGTCTTTAAACTTATGCATCATTATAAAGCAAAGCATCTTAATGGATTTCAGAGTTATGAAAAAACAGAAAAAATATTTTCATACATAGTTCTAGTAGTGATCTGTGTAACAGCTTTTTCAAGAGCAGGAAATGATTGCTCAAATGCTGTAGGTATTGTTGTGGGAGTAGGAGACTTCCAAATAGACATTCTTCTCCTAATAACAGGCTTGAGTTTAGCAGGAGGTTTAGTTGTATTAGGAAGAAGTGTTATTAAGAGTGTAGGAAGAATTACAGAACTTTATCCAAGTACCACTTTTGCAGCACAAATCCCTACAGCTGCGATATTATTTATTGGAACAACACTAGGAATTCCATTATCGGGATCACATATGTTAGTAGCATCATTAGTAGGACTATCCAAAGCAAATCGCACACCTACTAAGAGAGGGCTATGGAAAATAGTTTTAGT
>JAEOTH010000153.1 GCA_016839915.1 Promethearchaeota archaeon | reverse complement strand
GGATATTTCTCTTGAATTTTTTTACAACACTCTATCCCCAAATCAAACTCTCCTAATTCCTTGTAAGCAATCCCTAAATTATACCGTGTCTCGTATTTATCAGGTTTAATTTCTAAAGCCTTTTTCCAGCACTCAATTGCTTTTTCTTTATCATTTTTTCCATTATACACATTAGCCATGTTATTCCAAGCTTCATGGTCTTTAGGGTTTATCTTTACGGCTTTTTTATAGCACTCGACTGCCTTGTCAAAATCTTTATGTTCTCTATATGCATTGCCCATATTGTACAAAACATCAACATCATCAGGTTTGAGTTCCAACGCCTTATTCCAACATTCAATTGCATGCTCAAGATCCCCCCTTCCTATATCATAAGCATTTCCCAAATTAAACCAGCCCTCAAAGTGGTTAGGGTTCAACTCTACAGTTTTTTGCCAACAGTTTATCGCACCATCAGCGTCACCTTCTTTACCGTAGTCTAAGCCCTTTTGATATAATTCTTCCGCTTTCTTTAATTTCTTTTTCTGCTCTGTCCCCTTATCAACCATTCTTATCGAACCTTCTCTAATTTTCCTAATTATTTACTATAGTTATCATTTAGAGAGTTTATAAATTTAATATTAAGGAAAGAAAATCTATAAGAAATTCCTATTTTAAGAGTCTGTTTGTAATTAGAAATTTTTTTCGATTGAGAAAAAAATATGCTAAAGCGATAAAACTAGAAAATGCGATACATATGATTAAAATGGATTGTTTAATTATAAATATAGGAACGAGATCTAAAGTAAAAAAAGTAACAAAAATAGGTACCACGGCATAAACTGGATAGCGGGTGCTATGACTATAATGAACTTCCTTTCCGTTATTTTCAGGGATTAGAACATGTGGAAATAAATTAGGATTCCTAATTCCTAAATACTCATTATAATAATTATGATTTTTGCGATAATTAGAATCAATATACCATTCATCATCAAATTGATAAAGTATTCCCGTGCCTGATTCTGCACCCATCATAAAAACTCCGTATAAAGTTGTAGAAACAACTAATATCATTAGGATGAATTCAATTAACCGCTTTTTAACTACTTTTTTGAGAACCCTTTTAGAAAGCCTCATAACAACAATCAATCTAGGTTGAGATTTCTATATTTCAAAAAGACATGTATATTAATAAAGCTATCTTAACATAATCAAGCTACTGTGAGCTACTACACTCGAATTTTTGAACCAAAATGAATGCATTTAAAAATAAAAAAGCAGTCTTTCTTACGATTTTAGGTTTTATTATTATAACAACATGTTCACCCTATATTTTTCCCCTTTTCCTCGCAAGAAATGAGGTTACACGCTTAAATCTCTATGATAAACCTCCGAGAACATCAAATATATCTGGAACAATTCATATCAACAATAATTGGACCGATGCTAAAATTGCGGGAATTTGTAACGGTTCTGGGTCATGGAACAATCCGTATGTAATTAAAGATTTCTTAATTGATGGAGGATACTCCAGCAACTGTATTAAAATTCAGAATTCGAGTGTCTATTTTAGAATTGAAAATTGCACTCTTTTTAATGCTGGAGCCTATTGGGGAACTTTATATGCTGGAATTTTACTTGATCACACGAATAATGGATTAATAATCCAAAATACCTGCTCAAATAACTCGTACGGAATCCGTCTTACCTCATATAGTAGAAATAATACTATTTACAAAAATAACGCAAATGACAACCATCATAGAGGTTTAGTTTTGGATACATTTTGTAGCAACAACACAATAAAGGAAAATAATTTTAATAATAACACAAGCACTGGGATATGGGTTCGTTGGAACAGTCACAATAACACCATTTCAAAAAATAACGCAACTAAAAATGTAATAGGATTGGTAATATCCACATTTTCTGAATTAAATAATATAGTAGATAATAATTTTTCTTATAATACCTTTCCAAGTGGGTCATCGACAATTGGGGAGACATATGGCATTCGTATTAACAGAGCAGAAAATAACTATATTGCAAAAAATATTGTGAATTTTAATGGTGATGGAATAAATATTTATGAAAGTAAATTCAACTCAATTCTAAATAATTCCATATTTAACAATGGATTTTTCGGCATACGACTTATTCGTAGTGATGAGAATAGGCTTTTAAGAAATAAAATTTCCTTTAATGACCAAATTGGTATAAAGATTGAGGAATCTGAAAGCAATTTCGTTACATTTAATGAGATCAACAACCATATAGTTGGAATTCATTTGGATTCTCAATCGAAATGCAATGTAATTGTTAATAACACTTTTTCAGGCAATGTAGCTGATATTACGGACTATCAGAGGATTTGTGGAGAAAATGGCTTAACTCCACCTCCCATTGATATAGTATTAATTTCACTCGCAATTATCGGGATAATGATCTTAATAACTGGAGCGGTATTAGTATTGAGGAACTTATTACGAATAAAAATGAGAAATCGTAATGAAATTGAAAAAAAAGAAATAAAGTAAAATTCTTGATATTATTCATTCATTTCATACGCGTCCTTTAAAGAGTGAACGATATTCCACACCTTATCAAACCGCTTAGGATCCACGTTAGGTTTCTTAATCATCTCCAAACACCATTCCATCTGTAAAGGAGTAGTGCTGGATTTTTGATAGAGATTCAGTGCATATTTAGAAAAGTCTCTCACGAAAAAATCAAATATTTGATCTAAAGTATCTTCATCGATATCATAGAATTTAGCGTTTTCAATGATTAAATGAGCATATACAATTAAAG
>JAEOTH010000003.1 GCA_016839915.1 Promethearchaeota archaeon | reverse complement strand
AATTCTAAAAGAAAGAAAAAAAAGAAGTATAAATATTATCTATTCAGAAATTATCTCAAAAACCATTTTTTCGATGATAGGTTTTTTTGTATATCGTTTGTCATAATACCACCCTACAAGATGTGCTTTCTGCTCTGGAGTTTTATCAGGTGCCGGGGGTATTACTATAATCATAACCCCATTAGATAAATACTTCAAGATCCTCTTGTCAATAGCGTGAAGTTTCTCACTACCCGACGGATGTGAGTGGAACATCCATACAATATCCACCCCTAGTTCAGCTTTGAATTTCCGCATATTATAGATTTTAGATTTCTTATACCGCATCCAACTTCGTGGCTTAATATGCACTTTTGTTTTTCTTAAATCGGGGTTCATTATGAATTTTGTACAGATTCCAAAATTCTCTTTACGTTCGGCAAAGAGCCACCCATGAATGATGTTTGGATATTCCTCTGCCGCCTTTTGGGTTATCTCTTTAAATAAACTTTCTGGTACTAAATAACGAAAATCCTTTGCTGCACTCATATCTTCACCATCTCTTTTAAGAGTCAATGTATCATGAAATTTATATTTTACTGATTGTTCACATAGAGTTAAATTAGAGCAGATGTAAAATAATAAAAATTTTATTTTCTTGATTATAATCAATTTATAGCATCAAAGAAAAAAAAGTTATTAAAAGAATAAACTTCTAATAGTGCAGACGTAGCCTAGCTGGTAAGACGCCGGCCTTGAGATTATAAGTATCTAAACAATATAGCCGGTGCGCGTAAGCGCTCGGGGGTTCAAGTCCCTCCGTCTGCGTTTTTTAGAAAAATAGTGAAAATATTAAACTATGGGCTATTGGCGCAGGCAGGTAGCGCAACCGGCTCTTAACCGGCAGGTCGGGGGTTCGAATCCCTCATAGCCCGCTATTTTTTCAATACCTAAGAAATAGTACTTCTTGTAATTTAAAAAGAGCTTATAAAAACTGGAAAACTACCTCAAAATCTGAAAAATCAAAAGGTTTCAAAATGTAGCCATCAGCTTTAGTTCCTCTTCATTTATAGAGCTATGATGTTAAAAGATGCCCATCTCATAACAAGATAACATCCAATGGAGCAATAATAAGATGATCAAGTAAGTTGAGATTTTACTTCTCGAAGTTCTTGATTTAACCTAAAACTGTCGTAGGGTGGGTAGGAATGTATAAAAATCATTATAAATAATGAAAAAGAAAGAGTAGGGAGTAAAAAAGAGAAACTTACTCCCAGCGAAATCCAAAATTACGAAGCAAAAAACCAATGAGTGTGCCAAAATAGGAATAGCATGATTGGTAGTTAGCGTGGGATTATAAGTGAAAAGGAAGTGAGGAATTAGTAATTTTTGCAAAATTCAGGGGGTTGCGAACTTAGAAATATTGTCGAAAATCCTATAGAAACATGGCAATAATGAAAATTACTCGGAATATAGGAAAAACAAATCTCTACTCGTTTATGAAGTACAAAACGGTCTAAAATACTATGTATAATTGGGGATAGGTTGGTTTATACCGCTCCGAATTTGAACTATTAATGCTCTATATTTTCTTCCTTCTTTATCCTTATATAAATCAGAAAATTTGGCATGTAAGTCTTGTGCTCTATGCACAAGCATATCTTGATTTTTTTGCATATATCTTGATAAGGCTATGTCATATAATATTATATTTATATATTTAAATGGATTCTATTGTATTTCTATTATTTAAAACTAGTCTTATTACATACCGAGGTGTTTTATTTAATTTCTGCAGAATAATAGGATAATGAGAATTATATCAATGCCAATCAATGATCCAACAATAGGGTAGATCCAGAGGTTTGCAGCTTCAAATGAAAAGCGTATTAGATATGGCAGTGAAAAGAACCACGCAAAAAAACCAATAAGAAGAGCAGTTAAAGATAAAACTATAATTAATAAGATTATGTGGTCTCTAAGATACTCTCGAAGAGAAATAGTAGTCTGTGATTTCTGTAATTCTTTAAGCCTATTTTTTAGTTTCTTAGTGAAAGACCTTATCCTTGAAGGGAGAAGCAACCTGAAATGCTCTGTATATTCTTCCCTTTTAATAATATTATCAGTGAGAAGGCGTTCATTAAAACCTTCCAGGAGAAATTGTATCATTTGATCTTCAGTTAATTCAAGAAATTTTCCAACTAAGTGATGTTTACTAATTACTCGTATCTCTGATGTCAAGAAATCATTAATATATAGCAATCTAGCCTGAATCCTTCTTTCTTCTTTCTTCTTCTACCCTTACTCTTTCTACTCTCTCCAGCTGCTGGAGATTACTCCAGCTGATTTAAAAGGCTTCTTACAGAAACATATGAAGAAATACCTTTCTCAGAGCAGCGGAACTACTCCAGAGGGAGACAGTGTTGGAGAGCTCGTGGATGAGGTATGGAATAGGTGGACTCTAAAGGGGCAAACTGAGTTTTTAAAGCAGTTGTCCAAATTAAATTTTAGAAGAAGTACATATTTAAAAAATAAGGATTTTGCCAATTTTTTACAGATCGAATACGGAATGGATTCTGACAGCCGATTTGTGAAAAACGCCAAGGATTTCCATATTCTTTTACGGAATAACGTACTAAGCGGTGGTGCAAGGGACTTATATGCCTCTCAACAAGATTTTGACTATATGGATACAGTTTTTCCATTACCAGGGAGCACTCAGACTCATATTACAGATTGGGTTTACATTTTCAGCACTCGTTCATCGACTTCAATTATGGTTGACTACGTAAAATGGTTGGAGAGACAAATCTGGAAAATTTAACTTAATTCGATTCTTAATATTTTTTTTTATGGAGATTATAAATTGATCCAGTCATTTAATTTAAATAAAAGGGTTTATATATAAATCAAGATGAAGAAAAAAAAGACAATATCGATATCGAATCAAAAACTAAGATCTATTCGGAATTCTCTAAGAGAAATTATTTCTAAAGCTTCAGATTCAACTGAGCGACAATTATTACTTGAGAGAGATAATTTAAATCTTGATAGAGATAAGGAAAGGATTAGGATTTTATCAGAAAAGATTGATAAGATAAATCATGCATGGGAGAATTCTATCTGCGTTTGTCCCGTGTGCGGCTCCCGTACCAGCGATATGACATTCAATCCGTATTTAAAAGCATGGTTTTGCGTGGATTGTTATGAAAAGAACCGTCAATTCTATGTTAAAAGAGGAGAACCTCATATTTACCCATAAGTTTTTAAGGGAAGGTTATAAATACTGAAAAACCACTTCAAAATCTGAAAAATCAAAAGGTTTCAAAATGTAACCATCAGCTTTAGTTTCCCCCATTTTCTTCTCAACTTCACTTCCAGGTATCGCAGTTAACAAATACACGGGAATTTCCTTATATTTTTCATGCTCCTTAATCATCTTGCATATCTCGTAGCCTGAGATGTCTGGCAAAATGATATCGAGTAGGATAAGTTTCGGAACACCACCTCTTATTTCATCTATTCCTTTTGTTCCGCTTACTACACCTTTACACTTGTAGCCCTTGCTTTCGAAGTAGCTTGTAAGCAGACGTATCGTTGCTAAATCATCTTCAATCAGGAGTATATCATATTGAGGATGAGGTTCTTCAGTAGCAATATTATCTAAGATATTAATAATCTTATTTTCGAGGAGTAAGCTCTGATCAAAGATATTTTTAATTGTCACTAAAACTTCTTCATTCAATTCATCCGCATAATTTTCCAAAAGTAGTTGACTAAAACCTTTTATAGTGGTAAGAGGTTCCTTTAAAGCATGAGAGATATTAGAGATCGTTTTTTCATCCATTCTTTGTAATTTATCACTTAGAAGATCAGATTTGTGTTCAATATAATAATCAACACTCTCTCTAATCAGAGCAGAGATTGTGGAATATTCTTTTTTTTCTTTAAAATCTTGCCATTCATGTTTTGTTTTTTCAGAAACGTATAATGAGATCCTCTCTTTATCTCTATCATAAATTTTTTCCCCTTTCAGCCACTTTTTAAATCCTTCAGTAATAGATCCTCGCCAAATGGCATATTTATCAGTTACCTCCTCATATTCTTTCATTAGATCATTGACTTCTTTACTCTTCAAATCAATAGCATCGATTTCCTCATCTGTCATACTCCTTCTTTTAGAACCTTTACCTACTGGCTTTTCTTTCTCATGATTATTTTTATTTGAAATTTTTGGATCCCTCTTTTTTTATCAGAGTTCTAATATTTTGTAAACAGAAATCCTTATTTTATACTCAATTTCTTAATAATAAAGATTTAAATTATCACTAGTATACAATAATGTGTAATTTTTTATCCATTTATAAATCTTTTTTATTATAAAGCTAATGTGTTATCGTGATTATGTCAAAATTTTTCGGTGTTATCAAAAAAAGTATCTTATTCTTTGCTTTTATTTAAAATATCAAAAATTACTTCAAAATCAGAAAAATTAAATGGTTTTAATATATAACCATCAGCTTTGGTATCTTTTAAGTTCTTTTCGACCTCTCCTCCACTTATCGCGGTTAAGAAAAATAAAGGAATATCTGCCCACTCTTTATCTGATTTTATTGTTTTACAGATGTCATACCCACTTAGGTCCGGCAGAATGATATCTAATAGTATTAGTTTTGGAATAGTATTTCCTAATTCCTCTAAACCCTTTGAACCACTTACAACACCCTTACATTTAAAACCCTTACTATCAAAATAGCTTGTGATCAATCGAATAGTCGCAAGATCATCTTCGATTAGTAGAACATCGTACTCAGATTCCACCTTAATGTTATCTAAAATATTAATTATTTTCTTCTCAAGAAGGACACTCTGATCAAAAATGTTTTTAACTGTATCTAGAACCTGATCATTCAATTTTTCCCTGTAATTCTCAAGAAGTAACTGTGAATACCCTTTAATTGAAGTTAATGGTTCCTTTAGAGTATGAGATATATTTGAAATTGTTTGTGGTTTTAATTTTGATAAGTTTTGTCCAATTTCATTTGATTTATTTTCTATAAAGTTCGAAACAGCTTCTCTGATAAGTTTTGAAATCGTTAGATCTCCATTATTCTTTGTATAATTTAACCATTTCGTCTTTGTATCATCAGAAACATACAGAGAAATTCTTTCTTTATCCCTAAGATATACCTTGTCTCCTCTTTGCCACTTTCTAAAACCTTCAGTTATAAGTCCACGCCAAATTGCATACCTACCTGTCGTTTCTTCATACTTCCTCATTTCATTTGTTTTTCTGATAGAATTGCCATTTTCGGTTATAGAAGACTCCTCTAAACCTATCTTATCTTCTTTCTCCTCAGTTTTGTCAGGATCACTAATTTTTGTACCACTGAAAACTATCTGTTTTTTGCTTGAAACCATAATAAAAGAACTATTATTTAATGTTTTTTTTATTTTTCTTAGTTGTTTGAAAACGGAATTTTGTGTGTAAAATCATTTAGGTATGATTAACTTTAATTTTTTTT
>JAEOTH010000152.1 GCA_016839915.1 Promethearchaeota archaeon | reverse complement strand
TAGCTTATTAGAATTCACTGTAGATAGTGTTTTTATTCCTAAAACAGTCTATCTCTATTTTAAAGATTATTCCTTTGGTCAAAAAAAGGAGCCTTCTCCTTGGATGACCTTATTCCTTTCACGAATTTACAAGGATGCAGCTGACAATGATCCACAATTTATCGAATGTGTAAAACAAATTGATGGAAAAAGCTTAAAAGGCTCGAAAGGTGGCCCAAAAACTAAAAAATAATTTTTTTGTTGAAAAATTGAACTAGGAAAATTTCATATAGATTTCATTTTTCTTAATCTTAAAATACAATTTAAATCTAATTATAATTTGAGATTATAATCATGAAGAAGATTTGGATAATTCATAACTCTTTGCATGGAAATTCTGAGAAAATTTCAAAACAACTTGCTGAAGGTTTAAAAGATAGCTATGAAATAAGCCTAGATAGTATTAAAAATATTAACCCTGAAGAACTTGCTAAAGATGAACCTTATGGTTTGATTATTGCTGTTCGAATCGTTGCCTTTTCGTCAGATAAAGAGATGCTAAAGTTTTTCAACAATTTAAATAATGTTATAACTAAATCAATTTCCAAAGTCGCCTATTTTTCTACCCATGCATTAGGTTGGAAAAAGTTTTTTATTAGAGGAATGAAAAAGGCTCTTGAAAAAGTTGGATGTATTGAGGAGGTCTGTCCTGAATATCTTGAAATAAGATTACAAGGAGCCGAAGGTCCAGCTAGAGAAGGTGCCGATGAAAAAATCACAGAATTTATTTCTACATTAAAAGAATTTATGAAGTAAGAAAACCTATAATTTTTTTATTTATTTTAATTATAAAAACGCTCACTAAGTTTCAATTAAATTTTTCTTTCGTTCTAATTGCTTTTGGTATTCGATTTCTTTTTTCTTATGAATTTCAATTAATTTTCTTTTTTGAGCAAGCCATTGTGGCCCATCTAAGGGATATAGACACATTGCTACTGTGCCTAAAAACAGAAAAATTGAGGGAATGAGTGAAAACCCTGCCATAATCCCCAGTTGAGCAGAAAAAACTTGAGTTGGTTGTTCTGAGTTGAATCCAGAAAGAGATAATATTAATAGAAACAACCAATTTCCCAACGAAATTGCTGGTTTTGTGAGTAACGCATTTATTCCTGAATAAGTTGTCTCTCTTCGCTTATTCGTTTTTGTTTCGTCATAATCCACAATATCAGCTATGACTAGATTGTTTGTAATCATATATCCTGAAAATCCAATACCTATTAAAATAAATACAATTATAGCAAGATTTAACGTCCACCCAATGAAAAATGTTAGTAGAAAACTAAATCCAGTCAATGTTAGCGTTAAAATATAGGTTTTCTTTACCCCATATTTTCCAATTAATCTATTAAAAAACACTAAGAACGCAAAAATCATAATAAATACTATCATTAATGGAATTGTAGTAAGAACACCAGTTAAGAGTAAAACATATTGAACATAATAAAAAATAGCAGTGGTGAGAATTGTTTGGGCGATAGTAAAAGAAAAGTTAGATACTTCAAAAATTAAAAATGGTCCGTTGTTAAAAGTCTCTTTTATTCCCTTAAAAATTGGGAGTGTATCTTCCATTTGGGTATACATATTTTCTTTTAAGTAAAAACTACTTATGAATAATAATATAGCAGAGATAATACCCACACAAATCATTACAATCAGAAAAATTATTGGTGCATCAGGGGCATTATTACCAATTAGCAACAACATAGGTAATATAAAAGAAACAATATTTGCGAAAGAATTTATTATATTCCCATATACCATTAAATTAGCTCTATCCTTTGCGGTTATAGCCATTTCTGCTGGAAGGGTATAATTTATGAGACCTAAGATTGTATACATAGTATCAAAAAGAAACAGAACTAAAATTAAATTAAAAAATAAAGCAATTTCATTATTTACATCTACAATTGGAACCCAACAGAAAATAAACAATATTCCATAAATCGGAGCGCCAAATCGAATATAAGGTATTCTCCTCCCATATTTTTCTGACTTAGTATGATCCTCTAGGAAGCCAAATAATGGATCATTAATTGTATTCCAAATTGAAAAAATTAGCCAAGCAATACCTATCGCTTCAGGCTTCAATCCTAAGATAATATTATAAAAAAAAGTTATTGCTGAAAATGTTATTTGAGAAGGTAATGTAATCCCTGCCCCTAGTATTCCATATGCCAATTTCGATTTCAAAGGCAATTTTTCAGTTAGCATTATTTCATCAAACTTATTATAGACCTATAGTTATAATTAAATCATCAGTTTATAAAAAGCTAAAATTAAATATCTGAAATAATCTAATCAATTCTAAACTTTATATAGAAAAAGTTAATAATTCAGGTTCTCTTTCTGGTTCTAATTTGCTTAGATTTCTTTAGAATTATAACAATTCCCTAATTGAACATGTATTCCTAAATCTTAACTTTTTCTTTTTTAAACACT
This sequence comes from Promethearchaeota archaeon, assembly GCA_016839915.1. Classification (GTDB taxonomy): domain Archaea; phylum Asgardarchaeota; class Lokiarchaeia; order Sigyniarchaeales; family SOKP01; genus Loki-b32. Next base: position 10,077 of record JAEOTH010000152.1, on the reverse strand, counting down.
TCAGTTAATCCGTTTATTCTTTATAATAAGGTAAATATGAGCTAGTGCTGCTGCAATAAATGCAATAAGATAAAGGATAATAGGTATCCATAGAAATTCGAGCCTTAGCAAGTATGTCAATTCTCTTCCAAATCCAAATGGTAAAGGGAGATATATAAAGACAAGTAGCAAGACATAAGTGGCTAAAATAAACCATCGTACCCAATTTCGCAAACCTAAGCCATGAATGTATGTGAATACGAGCATTGCTAGAAACCCAAGCAAAAACATTGGCCACATTGGCGGATCTCCATTGAAATCAAGCCATTGAGCGATTGCCACTATTGTGGCATGTAAAGTCACATAAGATTCTACTATTAACACCCACCATTTATTTAAATGTATACGTGTATAAGCTAATGTCATTTGAATGAATAAGAGTCCCATAAAGAAGAATCCACTGAGTAAAGCGGGGGATGAATCCATCGGATGGAACCAAAAGGTGTATACTAAAGCCCAACTAAAGATAATCTGATGACTCGTCATGAATGTTTTTGCCACTTCAGGACGCATTAGTTTTTTCTCTTTTTTACCAAAGAAAAGTCCACGTTTAGGATTTTGCATAACTAGCAGAATTGATAACATTACGATCACACTTCCTTGGCTAGTTAAGATTGGTACATCCTGAGCAAGCCCATCATACCAGACATGAGTCTGAAGTAAATGAAGAAGTGTAAAACTTATCATAATACCAGCCATACTTCCAACGTATTTTAGGATTTTTTTATCATCAAGTGTTTTGTTACGATAATTCATATGTGCCCAATAAATTAAAATCCAGACAGAAGCTTGATGAGCACCATAAAATGTCCAAGTAATTACCATAATTAAAGCATCTCGAGTATTTAAAGTCCAATAATAATCTTCTGGACCAGTATCGGGGTTAAGGGGTGGAAAATTTGTCCGTAAGAGAGGTTCGAGCAAGAATATGAGTATAACCTCTATCAATGAAAAGATCAGGAGTCCTACCCAAATTTTAAAAGCTGGACTTTTTCTAAAAGAAAGTTTATCTAATTCCGCTGTATTAACTTTAGTTTCCATAGCCATATAAGAATTCATAATATTCAAAATAAATAGTTTTATCAAATATTTTATAAATAGAAGTAGAACTAAATTTATGTATATTAATGTTTACAGCCGAAAGAACCTTATAAAGTATAAATAAAACTTTTTTGTAGGTTGATTTAATTTTTTGTTATATGACAGAATTAAAAACAAAACCTACTGATAAAAGTGTCAAAGAGTTTCTGAGCAAGGTTAAAAATACGAGAAGACGGGAGGATAGTTTTGAGGTCTTAAAATTAATGCAAGAAGTAACTCAAGAAGAACCTGTAATGTGGGGTGATAGTATAGTGGGATTTGGGAGTTATCATTATAAATATGCGAGTGGAAGAGAGGCGGATTGGCTAGCAACTGGGTTTTCCCCTCGAAAACAGTACCTTACAGTTTATATAATGGATGGATTTGAAAAATATGATGATTTACTTGAAAAATTAGGAAAACATAAAACTGGAAAGTCTTGTTTGTATTTAAATAAGCTGGAGGATGTTAATATTCTAGTTCTGAAAGAATTAATAACAGAATCTATGAAGTATGTAAATGAAAATTTTAATACAGAATAGATCCTTAATCTAACACTTTACTCCTATTGACTATCTTTTTTGGCAATTTGGGCAAAAAAATCCACGCCTTCCTGATAAATCTACATACTCAATTTCATTTTTACAAATCGGACAATGCTCTTCTTTCTTACGATGAGGAATTAGAAAATGGTCTGGATATGTACTTAGATCACCTTGTTTTTCGATACCATATTGCAAAACTTCTTTAATATTAGTATAAAGCTCTTCTACTTTACATTCATCTAAAGAATCAATTTTTATTTTTGGATTTAATTTTGTTCTAAATAAAATTTCATCAGAATAAATATTACCAATTCCTGCAACAAAACTTTGATTCAATAACAAATTTTTAACAATAGCAATTCTTCTGGTCAAAGCACCTTTAAATTCATCGAGACTCATTTTAAAAGCATCTGGCCCTAATTTTTTCTTTTTGATAAAATCTTTAAATGAATCAGTAATATCCAATCTTCCGAACATTCTACGAGAAATGTAAGCTAAATTAAAATCATTATTAAAATGAAATATTACTTTACTAAATTTAGGTTCATCATCTTTCTTATTATAGTAGGTAAGATCACCAGTCATCCCAAAATGCATAATTAGATATTTCTGACCAAGGTTTACTAGAAGATATTTACCATGCCGGATGCTAGATTTAAATCTATTATTAATCACTGATTTTCTTAGATAAGACTCATCAACATCTAAAACTCTATTATCTATTACTTTTATCGATACGATGATTTGATCCAATGATGTCTCATCAAGATAACGCTTATATGTCTCCACTTCTGGTAATTCTGGCAAGATATTAATTGGAATTGTAAATTATCTTTAAATTTAATTAAATTCTTATCACTTTACATTAGTGAAGGTAATATGTATGAATTGATTAAATATGAGGAATAATCAAAGTTATATTCCATACCTGTGAAGACTACAAGTAAGTTCAGTGTATAATGAACGCTAATTACTTGTCCACCATAACCTAAAGCTTGGTAACAACTATCATTTTGAAAAATCCACCATTGAAAGCCATAACCATAAGATCCTAAGTTAACTTTTGAACTAGTAGATATATTAACCCAATATTCAGAAACAATCTGATTTTCCTCCCATTTACCATTTTTAAGGAATAAATAACCGATCTTCGCCATATCTCGAGCTCTTAAAAAGAAACCATCACCCCCACATCCCACACCCTGTGGATCATGGAGTAAATAGTAATCATAAATATGTAATGGGCTAAATAAATATTTTATAGCAAAATCTAATGTTGACATATTGGTGGCTCTTTCTAATATTGCTGCTAGTAAGTGTGTGGCACCTGTGTTATAATTAAATTCTTGTCCAGGAATAGCAATCATAGTCCTATTTAGGACATATTCTACATGATCTTTACTTGCTAGCCAATCAAAATAAGGATTTCGAGGATCATCATAAGGATAATATTCAGGCCATTCTAAACCTGTTGTCATTGTTAACAAGTGTTCAATTGTTATTGCCTCTTTTTGTGAATCCATATTTGCTATATCTTTATCAGTAAAGAAATCTAGAACTGACTTATTCAGATTGCTGATAAATCCTTTATCGACAGCAATTCCTATTAATGTCGATGTAATACTTTTTGAAACTGAAAATAAGCGAAAGAGATAATCTTTATGAAAAAAGCGGGCGTACCATTCATTTACTATACAACCATTTCTAATTACAAGAATACTATAAACATTGTAGCTATTAATTTCGACATCATAAATCATATTATCTAATATTTGTGAATCCATTCCAACTAGTTCAGGTGAAATATACGCCCAATACTCATTTGATTTATCTTTATGAAACCATCCAGGAATTATAAATACGGCTCCAAGAATGATCCCTAAAATACTCATAACTGATATAATTACTTTGGTTCGGCGGACTCTTGGCATTTCAAGTAAGAAATCAATAATAATGTTAATTCTTTTATAAAATCTTAAAGCATAGCCCATAAATAAAAATATTTTCTATAAAAAGTTATATTCTAGATATTCAGAAAATTTTTTTTAATAAACCTAATATATAAGCTTTTAATATTTTGTAACTTAGTTTTTAAAGCAAATAAAATAGTGTAACGAATAATATGATACAAAAGAGAGAAAAAGTGAAATGTCCTGTTTGTAGTTCTAAATTTATTCCTGAATCTTTTCATTTTGAAAAAACAAGTTTTGATCAGATTATAACTAAAGGTGAGCTTATAGAATTTCCAAATGGTAAACACCAGCTTGAACTTAAACCATTCACTTCATTCCGGGGTGCTTTTGTTACATATTGTCCTGAATGCGGATATCTGATAAAATTTGCAGCTGAAATCGGATCAAAAGAAATTATAGAAGATCCCTCCCGTATAAAAAAATTGGGCGCAATTAAGGAATTTGGTAAAACATATAAATTTAAGTTCGACTCAAATGAGAAACCCTACATGGATTATACAGATTATTTTATTGAACAAGTAGATAATATTAAAAAAAGTATTAAAAATGCTTTAGATGAAGTAAATTTTGACACATGGGGAGGTTCATATAGGAAATGGAAAGAAGATAAATCTGTCGATTCATTCAAATTTTTAATACACTTTTACTCAACTTTAATAGACTATTTAGATTCCGAAGTTGAAGATGATAGTAATAACAAGTCATTAGTTCAGAAAATTGAGGAATTAAGTTTGCCTAAGAATCTTGAAATTTTAACGAAAGATGTAGGTAAATTAAGAAATAAAATAGCTCATGAAATTTATGAATTAACTGAAGAAGAAGAAGTCTTAGTTGAGACAACCTTTACTCAATTCATGCAATATTTAATTAAAAAACAACTAACTCAGCTTAATTTAAATAAGATTAAAATTAAACCAGATTATGATTTTATAAATATTGAAAAAATTAAATACGAAATTCAAGAATTTTTACATATATATTTAGAGAATGTACTGCCCATAAAAGGATTATTTAACCAATTCCTAATTCCATTATTTAAGGATCTCGGAGTGAGAACTCCCGATTATAATCCTTAAATACATTTTTCCTTTTTTAACTTTTATCTTTTGGTTCTGTTTTTCGACATATAATAGAGAAATATTTCTTAACATCTTTGAATCTTACAAAAAATGCTGGTACATTTTTTTTATATTTTTTGTACTGTTCTCCGAATCTTTGAACTAATTCTTTTTCTTCTACAAATTTAAGGTGTATATTTATTCCTATTACAAATAAGAAAAAATAGATCAATGAGTAAATCGAGAATCGAAGAAACATACTTCCAATACTAAATAACATTAAAGTATGATAAGTTGGATGACGTAATATAGAGTAAATTTCATGATCTTGGAGTGTAGACTCCTTTGGGTAATAAACATAGACTAACCCCATATAATCGATACCGAAAATCTTTAAGGCTTTGGAAACGACGGCCATACCTAAACCTACAAAAAATAGACATAGTACAATTCTGATTGAAAGAAATACTATAGAAAAGCCAAAAAATATTTCAAGAATTGGAGTTCCTAAATACCAACTAAGATTTTGACTATTATAGTGAGGTATAATGAAATCAGTTGGGAAAAAGTTATGTATAACGACAGAAATAACTATTGGTACGCCAGTTATTACTAACTTAAACCCCTTTTGGTATGCTAATTCACCATATTTCTTCAAATACTTGTCTTTGTTTCGCCAGAAGGAATAAACTATCAAAAATCCAACTATTATTACAATCAATGATCCTAATAGAGGAGTGAATGGTGCTAAATTTTGTAAGAAAGGAACACCGGGAAGAATTTGTGATATAGAATCCGAAATTAATTGAAATACTAAGGAACTTAAGAATGTAATAACCGCCAATATCAAAAAAACAAGTATTCTTTTTCCTTGATAATCTGGCAATTTTTCTTTTAAATTATCTGATCCTTTCATCAATTTTAGTTATTCAGTAAATCCTATTTAAAACTGACTTTTTTTAATAACAGTTTTAAGTCTTTTTATACTTGATTAACTAATATATTTTTTGAGAGGGTTTTAAATGGAATGGAGAGTCAAGTATATTTTTAATTTTCCTGACGATATTAGCTGGCATAATGGCTATGCTCAGTTTGGATTTCATGATTATCAAGGTAATTTCTACGTATTGAGACACGAAAATCATTGGTTTGGGCAATTTACTAAAAGTAACGAATTTCTTTGGACGGCAGGTGCTACAAATCCTAATCTAAGTGATAAACACATTTCATTTGATTTACAAAATCCCAAGTATATTTCAAAATCCCCAAAAGATGGAAGTCTAATAATAACAAGTGGTAAAAATTCGAAAGTTTTCAAGCTAAATCCTGATGAAAACAAAGCTGAATTACTTATTGATACAGAGAAACTTGGGTTAAAAGATATCGGTAATTGTGTATTCGATAAGGAGGGGAATATTTGGATTAATGAAATTACGGGATGTCGACTATGGCAGTTTGATTCAAAAGGTCAGAAAAAAGTTATATTAGGAAATGGGATGCCGGGTTTTCAAAAAGAACCAGTTGATTTTGATAATGTTCAATTTAACTCAATTTACGATATCAGACTTGGCTCCGATAACAATATATACGTTCTTGACAGTGGGAATTATGCTGTAAGAATGATCGATCTTGAGGAACGCCTTGTTAAAGTTATTGTTGGCACAGGTGAGCCTGGTTACTCTGGTGATGGAAAAGACGCAAAAAAAGCTACTCTTGGTTCTGATAAAAACGAACAGTTTGATGGTCCATGGGCAATATCTCTAGATAAAGAAGGAAATATTTTTATAGGTGATACTCATAACCATGTTGTTCGTATGGCAGAAAAAAAGAAAAAGAAATACATTATTTCAACAATCGCAGGAAATCCAGAATATATACCATCATTAAGAAATTCTGTCGGGGAGACTGATCTTTTTAAAATTAACCTTCCAAAAATTTGTAGTATGGACTATTATAATAATGAATTGTTCATTCCTGAATGGGATGGAGATCTTATAGTTTTGGAAAAGATCAATATTACTAAAAACTTAGCTCATGGATTCAATCCAAATTAAATCAATTGGCTTTGTAGTAAGGAAATCCTCCGATGAAGATGATAAAGATAGGAGCCTAATTTCAAAGATAGTTATTAAAAAAAGCTTAACTAAGGCATTGGATGGGATTGAAAATTTTTCTCATATTTATATTATCTTTTGGATGGATAAAATTAAGGATACTAGCTATTTACATCATCCTAGCAAAATACAAGATTCGAAGCCAGTAGGTATTTTAGCGACAAGAGCACCAATTCACCCAAATCCTATCGGTCTAACGTTAGTTGAACTTTTAAAACGTGATAATAATATTCTATGGGTGAAGGGACTTGATGCTTTAGATAATACCCCCGTTTTAGATATAAAACCTTATCCAGATTGGGAACATGGAAAATGTATTATTATAAATGATTTTCGAGTCCCAAAATGGCTAAAAAGGAAGAGTTAAAAAACTAACATCAAAGAATTACTTAATCCATACGGCTTCTGGTGCTCTTATAGCAATAACTTCTCCTTGAGCGCACTCCTTTCTACCAGAAAATACAGAACAAGTGAGAATTATTTTTTTTTTTCCTTCATTTCCTTAACTTTTACTCTTAAAATTACTGATCTTTTCACTGATATGGGTCGTATAAACTTTACATTTAATGTCCCAGTAGCATAAATGATAGTAGGTTTTGTGCCAATTTCACGACCTTCTGCTTTATAAACTGTAGCCATTGCGGTATTAAGACAATGATAATCAATTAAACTAGCTATAACACCTCCAAAGAGAATATCATGGCCTGCTGCATGATAAGGTTTCGGTTCCCAAGTGCAAACAGCTTTTTCCCCATTCCAATAGCTCTCTATTCGTAATCCATGTTGATTATTTCTTCCACAGCCAAAACAATAACTTATTTCCTCTGGCCATGCATCCTGAAAAGTTACCTGATTCATAATTTTCACTCATATTTATTAAAATTTAATATTGAATTTCAACAATATTGATATTGATATATAAGAAATTAATTAATTTCAAAATTTAAAAGACAAAAAATGATAAACACTTTTTTTTTATTTCGAATAATTTTATCAGAAATTTAATTTCAATATTTTGAATAATGAATACCGAATTAGATGAATTTTTTAACCATATGGATTTTAAAAGGTTATGAACATAGCAAAAGAGTTATTATATCCTGCTCCTTTCTACAATTTTTTATCTTATATTTCAGATTCTAATGTTGATGGACCTATTCTTGATTGTGGCTCAGGCGGGCCTTTTCCTAAACAGGAGCTTTTTGAGCAATTAGGTTTCAATAATATTGGTATTGAATGTTCAGAAGAAAGACTTGAAATGGCACAGGATTATGCTAAACAACACTCTTTAAAATTGCTTATGCAACTGGGAGATATGCGTTCTATTCCATTTGAATCCAATTATTTTGGATATGTATATTCATGGAACACTATTTTTCACATGAATAAAAAAGATATTAAAAAAGCAGTAAAAGAGATGATTCGGGTATTAAGACCTGGCGGTCTTTGTTTTGTAAATTTCCTCAGTGTAGATTCAGAATTTTACGGTGAAGGAAAAGAACAAAATCCAGGTGAATTTGTCCGTTTTTATGGTGATGAGAAAGTTATGCATACATTTTTTACTGATGAGGAATCTGATGGTTTTTTTGAAAACCTCGAGATTGAAATACTTTATAAAGAAAAAAGAGTACTGCACAAGAAACTTGAAGATAGAATAATGAAAGATAGCTACATTGACTATATTGTTCAAAAGAAATGAAAATAAAATTACCAATCTTTATTATTGTAGAGTGTTTTATTTTATAATGTGAATCTTATAAACCTATTAATAGAAATCTATTTTAAATCACAAAAGAATTAATTATAATTATGGTATTCAAAGTTGAAAAAATAACGAAAAATATCAAGAAAATATCGAGAAGGGCGTATGGTGTAATATTCTTTATTGTATGCACGATATTAGCCATCCTGGCGACTTCTGCAATTCATTTTAAAATATTAATGGAAATTCAACCTGGATATCTTTATAATGTTTATCTTTTAAATTTTTTATGGATGGACATACTTATAGGTCTTGGAATAGGCTTAGTCTTATATGCTGTTATTGGCATTGGGGTTTCATACTATTTTAAAGTAAAAGAAGTGGATAATCTCAAAGATAAATAACTTTAGATAGGGAATCTATTCATCTTTATTTTAAGTAATTGAAAGCCTGCTTCTATCATATCAGGGAGGTTGTTATTCCTACCAAATTCTATGTAAGCTAAACAGGACCATCCATATAAAAACTTCATTCGCTCTTCGAAGTTTTTATCTATTTTACCCTTATAATTTGATAAAATTTCACTCAGGAAATCATCTTCTTCATCATAGAAAAGAAAATCTGCAGCAGGGTCATAAATCCTTGATTCTTCAAAATCTACTATTCCAGTTATCTTGAGAGTCTTAGGATCAACTAAGATATTACTTGTATCAAAGTCTCCGTGTATTATCGTATATTTGAAATTAAAATTTTCTTTTTTATTTAAGAATCTATTAAATAGATTGATTATCCATCTTTTTTGAGTTGAATTCATAGATTTAAATATAGACACCTGGATATTTTCAAAGTATTTTTCCCAATATTCTCTATATTTTTCACAGGAGAATGCAGATTCAACAATTCGATTTCTTATCGCTTCTTTTAATAACTCATCTGAGTGAAGTTCAGAGAGAAAATCACCAATTTCTCTTGCGATTTTGAATTTTTCTTTCATTGAGGCTTTTTTATAACATTTTGAAAGCGGAAGTCCCTCGATCTTCTCATATCCCATAAGAGGAAAATCTGGATCTATAGAGAGGTAAATTGGCGCAGGGATCGCCACAGAAATATATTTATGGATATGATGTAACATTTTAAGTTCCTTTTGAATCAGTTTGACTCCCCTTTGATTTCGGAAAACTTTATCAGGGATACGAAAAATAAATTGGTTTTTTACTTCAAAAACGTTATAAGTTCCATGATAAAAAAACTTGACATCATTTTCTTTGATGTCCGGGAAAAAGCTATATAAAGAATCGATTACTTCTGCTAAAGAGATATCAGTAGCTCGATTTTCTTCGAAGAATGTCATTATTAATAATGAATTGTATTTTCTCTTTTTTAAAAAAATATTGATTTTAAGTAATTTAACAAAGGATAGTCAAAAAATGAAAAAAAAAAAGAAGATAAATAATGAGTAATTAAAAAAAATACCATCTCTATAAAAAAAACTGGGGTATAAACTTCTCCAAATGAAAAATAAATATACTGATACTAAATACAAACTCGTTTAAATCACTTTTAATT
>JAEOTH010000151.1 GCA_016839915.1 Promethearchaeota archaeon | reverse complement strand
TCACTAGGTGTAGGTGTTATTGATGCCTCACTAGGTGTACGTTTTATTGGTGCTTCACTAGGTGTAGGTTGCATTGGTATATTATTAGATTTTTGAGGACTTTTTCGAGATATTGGCTCTAATGTGGCAGTGGGAGTAATTGAAGTTTTAAGTCTACTTGATTTAGCTTTTTCGTCCAATAATTTTAATGGTGAAACTGGTACTGGTGCTTTAGGTTCTTCTTTACTTTTAGTTTGACCTTCTGATGACATTTTCAATTTGGATTTTGCATCCTCTGGAACAACTCTTACAGTTTTTGGTCTAGCTCTAACCATGAAATCTTCTGGGTTTAATTTCAATCCAAGATTTTCTTGTTTAATTTTTGATTCAATAGAGGGTGTAGTTTCTGTGTCAAATTTTTTTTCATTTTTAATGCTTAAATCTAAGGTTTTGTGCACAATCCCTTTTGTTTTTAATATTGGTTGTTCAGGAGGCAATATTGGAGGTGGTGGTTGTATTAAGTTTACTTGGGCTGAAGTTTCTTCTTTTTCTAGTTTTTTCTGTACTTCTAAAGGTCTCTGTTCCTCAGATTCTATGGGTGTTGCCGGAACTGGTGGAGGTGCACCTACTTTTTTAAGCATATCTTTTATTTTTTGTGATTTTTCGAAAAATTCTTTACCTAATGAATCGTCTCCTAATTCGATGCATAAGTCGCTTATTTTATCAAATAAGAAAGCTGCTTTATTAAAATCGGCATTCTTTAAAGCCTTTACAGCTTCTTCGGTAAACCTATCTCTTTCAAGCAAAGGCTTTAAAAGAGGAGAAACCTCAGCACTCATTTCTAAAACATCAGCTATTATTTGAATCATTTTATCACGATTTTGAGGATCCATTGCAATCATTGAATAAGCTTTTAGTCCAAGAATATTTTCAATTTGAACGGGGCCCATTGCTCCTTTTAAGTCTTGTTTATTGCCAATTACAGCAGATTGAGCATTAGGTGCTTGTTCTTTTATTAGTTCCAGGAAATATTTACTTTTTTCAACGTTTTCTAAGGTAGAATTAGTAATAAGCAGAACTGCATCACTTCCTTTTATAAAATTGTTCCATAAATAACTAAATTGCTCTTGTCCAGCGAAATCCCACAAATGAAAGTGCAATTTTCCAATTTTTATTGTAGCAATGTCTCCTGTGATTGTAGGTATATGTTGCATAGGAATTTCGTCTGCTTTAATTAATCTTGTAATGGTGGTTTTTCCAACTCCAGAAAATCCTACCAATGAAATTTTAGGACGTAAGTTCCTATGAATTGAATCAATGGTTGGATCAAAAACTTGAAAAGTCTTAGCATCAAACCGATGCTGTAAAATATCCTCAAATAGATTCATGAATTCATTTTTGCACTTAACTAGTTCTTTTTTTATATTCTCGAATTTATCTGTTAAGCTTGTAACAAATAAAAATGTGAGATTAGCATCTTTTTCGGTAATATAAGATATTCTGAATTTATAATAATCATGATAATCTATCTTGGATTCAGTTCTTATCAATCCTTCATTAAAGATATCTTCGACTAATAGATCTAAAGCTTCTTGTTTCATGGCTTTTCCAAAATGCCTATAATATAAAAGCTCGTTGCCTCTATATACAAATACTTGCCTTAGTATAATTGGTCACCGGAATAATCAGAATTTTTACTTTAAAAATTAATTTGAAATGTGTTTAACTAAATCCTTGATAATTGAGTACTTATCCTTCCTAACTTTTTCTCTTTCTAAAGTTTCTTCTATTTTGGATATTTCTTTTGAAAAATCAAAAACAGAAAACTTCTTAATATCTTCTTCTGTGATACTTTCACTTAACTTCTTTAAAAATACACTAATACTTGGCATAAATTTTGCCAGATTTACATTCAAATCTAATTTCGATATTAATATTAGTTCCTCACTAAAAGTAAATAAGTAATTATACTTTTGTGCTTCCAATGCAAAAGAATTTATCTTTTTCAGGCTTAATTCATTAGCAATCTCTTTAGAATTGGAAATTAAAGTTAAAATTGCTTGAGGAATGACTTTTCCCTTTGCAAATTCCTTTATTGCAGATCCAAGAATAATACCATATTTATTTGCTATAGCTGATTCAGCATTTAAGTCAGATTTCAACTGTGAGATTATGTCCTCGTAGTTAATTTGATTCATTTTTAAGAGATATTGGTTTTAAGTAAATAATGAAAATCTATTTATTTATATTTGTTTAGTTATTAGACTCAATATATTGCTATTATTTTAATAAGTTTAGTAGAAAATTTGATTTGAAAATTTACAAAACACATTTTACGGAAAAAGAATCTGATATTACAATCATATCTGATTCAAAAATAGCAAATACTAATGCAAAAGAGAGATTTTATTTCCATCGAAAAAATTTGGAGAAATATATTGTAGAGAATAAACATTTTCTAACTTCTTTTTCTCCAGTTAAAGTAAAAACTGATTTTCAAGTAATAAATATTATGGCTAAAGTGGCAGAAATATGTGATGTAGGACCTATGGCCTCTGTAGCTGGTGCATTAGCAGATCTAATGCTTGCTTCTATGAAAATTCAAAAAATCAACCAACAAACTGAGTTCTTACGTTGTAAAGTTGCCCTAATTGAAAATGGAGGTGAAATTGCTATTGATTCAGAGGAACCAATAACTATAGCATTATACGCTGGCAATAATCCATTAAACTTAAATTTAGGTTTTTTAATACAAAAGGAAGATTGTCCAATAGGAATTGGAACGAGCTCCGCAACAATAGGACATGCTATTAGTTTAGGGCAAGCTGATGCAGTAACAATTTTTGCTGAAAATGCTGCATTAGCAGATGCAGCAGCTACAAAAATAGGGAATCTCGTTAAAGATAATGACATTGAAAAATCAATAAAATTAGGTTTAGATAATATTGAAGATATCGAAGGTGTTATAGGTGGCTTTATTTCTAGAGAAAACAAAGTAGGTCAGGTTGGCAAACTACCCCAATTGATAAAGATTGAAGGAAATAAATTTCAAATATTAAATAAAGCGAAAAATCTGCTTTTACCAGGTGATTACGAAATTTTTAAATAATCTTATCTTTAATTATCTTTATGATCCTTTTTGATGTCTTCCCATCCCATTTCTCAATAGTCTGTCCTTTTTTATAAGAATTAGATAATATCTCTTCTATACATACTTTAACTTTATTAAAATCGTTACCTATTAATGTATTAGTTCCTTTTTCAATTGTAATAGGCCTTTCTGTATTTTTTCTCAATGTTAAAATAGGGATATTTAGATAAGATGCTTCTTCTTGAATCCCACCTGAATCTGTTAAAATGAATTTTGTATTTATCATTAAATTTAAAAATTCTAAATAACCTAATGGTTCAGTTAAAATTATGTTTGGTTTGTTGAGATCCTTTTCTAAATTGAATTTTTTTAAATTTTTTTGTGTTCGTGGATGAACTGGAAACACAATTTTAATCTTTGTTTGAATGTAATTTAAGATTTCAATTACTTTTTTTAGATCTTTAATATTATCCACATTTGATGGACGATGAATAGTAACTAATCCATAAGATTGATAGGTTAAATTCAGGCTTTTATAATATTCATTTTTTTGAGCACTTTCCATATTTCTATCTAAATTATCAATCATTATATTTCCTACAAAAAAAACTCTATTTGAATTAATTCCTTCATTCTCTAAATTAGATAGAGCGCTTTTTTCTGTTATAAACAGATAATCTGCAATCTGATCTGTCAATTTCCTATTAATTTCTTCTGGCATCATAAGGTCATAACTTCTTAATCCTGCCTCAATATGAGCTACTTCTATAAATAATTTCTTAGCAACTAAGGCACATGCAATCGTTGAATTAACATCACCTACGACAATAATTAATTTTGGGGTTTCTTTCAGTATTACTTTTTCAAACTCAATCATTATTTTAGCGGTTTGCTTTGCATGCGAACCTGAGCCTACATTAAGGAAATAATCAGGTTTAGGTATTCCTAAATTATCAAAAAATACTTTTGACATATTATAATCATAATGCTGTCCAGTATGAATTAATTTGAAATCTATATTTTCTTGTTTTAACTCATTTATTAAAGGAGCAATTTTCATAAAGTTAGGTCTTGCTCCACCAATAATAAAAATTTCATCAGTCATTTTTTACTTAAAAGAAAGATCAAAGGATTCTAGAATTTATATGCTTTAAATTTTGAAGGAATTGAAGAAATAAATTTATTATCATTATTTTAGTAGCAATTTATATTGAATCATCTGAACAAAACAAGGATAAAGCTCCTCGTTATTAACATCTAAAATTAAGAAATTAGAAGGGTTATTAGAAATTAGTGTATATTTTTGTGAATAATAGCTTTAATTTATAGAAAAATATCTGTTTCTTTAATTTTTTATATTATCAACAATTTCATAAATGTATATAATTATAAGAAGCAAAAGATTTTGACTTTATTCGAAAAGATTAGAAATTTAACTCAAGATAACGTATGGCAAAAATTATTTGGGAATTTTTTGTCACTATCTGTTTATCAAGCATTAAATTTTGTAACTGAATTAATCATTTTGGTTCACCTAACAAATACTCTTGGGGCAAATAATTACGGACTTATTTCTTTTGCTATTTCATTTATGTTGTTTTTTCAAATAATAACTGAATATGGATTTGAGCATTCAGGAACACGAGCTATCTCAAAATATCGAAATGATCAAAAGAAACTGCAAAAAATTTATAGTTCTATTAATTACGTGAAAATAATTCTTTCGAGTGTATGTTTTGTAATACTTTTAATCATTATATCGGCATTCGAAATATTTCGGCAAAATTCAATTATTTATTTTCTACTATTTGGGCTAATACTTCAAAGTATCTTATTTCCAATGTGGTTTTTTAGAGGTATTGAGAAGATGAAATATATTACCATAATAAATTTTATTGGAAAAAGCGTACTCATTGCTTTAATCTTTTTATTTATTAAGTCTGAAACTGACTATGTTTTATATCCATTATTTGTTTTAATAATCGCAATTTTTATAGGATTAATTTCCCAGATATTTATATTTAAAAAATACGAAATGAAATTTGAGAAAGTTTCATTAAAAGATATTAAATTCCAGTTTTCTATTGGATTTTTTATGTTTCTAGTTTATTTTTCAACTAATATTATTAATAACCTAAATCCTTTTATTTTAGGGTTGCTAGTTGATTATAGAGACGTAGGAATTTTCACTACAGGTTATAAGATCATTCAAATTTTTGTTTTAATCATTTCTTTAATCACTACTACAGTCTTTCCTCATATAGTAAAACTCATTTCTGAAAGAAACAAACAAATGGAGGCCAGTATATTTAAGTTTATTAAAAAAGTTTTGATAATCATTATTCTAATAGGTACGGCTTCTTTTGTTTTCCTTTTTATTTTTGCTGACTTCATTACCAGTGTTCTGTTCATTGCCGAATATAGAGAAACTGTTAATGTTATAAGAATTCTATCAATTGCTCCTTTACTTATTGGTATTGGCCATACACTCACACTTCAGATTTTGGTTCCTTTAGAATTTGATGCACGAGTAGCTATAATTTATGGTATTTCTGCTATTGTTGATCTTATATTATGTTTTATCTTTATCCCCATATTTGGGTATTTAGCATTATGTTTTATTATCCTTATCATTAGAATTATACCAATTCTTCTTTCCTTCTTATGGATCAGAAGAAATAAAGCAAAGTTAAATCTTTCAAGTTTATAAAAATATTAATTTTTAGATTAAAAATGGTTTTTAATAAGATTTTAAATCGATGAAATATTGTTCACAAAAAAATAAATTAAAAGTATAACTCATGTCTTCAACTTCATTAAAAAAGCTCATTGGCTTTATTTATAGAACTTATAAATTCAAAAATTATATCGTTTATACCATTTCGAATAAAAAATTAAAATTGAAGACAATTTTAAGAAGATTTGTATTTTTTTTCAAAAACATTGAAATAAATGATAAAACCATTCCTTGGATTCCAATTAAAGCAAAACTCTGGCTAGATAAGATTCTCAAACCGAATATGATACTATACGAATTCGGCTCTGGTACTTCAACGTTATACTTTGCGACAAAAGTAAATAAAATTATATCAATTGAACATGATAAGAATTGGTACAATAATATTAAAGGGAAATTTATACAAGAGCAAATTAATAATTGTGAATATATTTTAATAGAACCAGAAAATATCACTGACAAAAATTCAAAAACTATTGACCCAAAACACACATCAGATTTAAAAAATTATGAATTATTCCATTTTAGAAAATATATTGAAAGTATTAATAAATATCCAGATAAACATTTTGATCTGATATTTATAGATGGGCGAGTAAGAATAGCTTGCATAAAAAATTCAATAAGAAAAATTAAGTCAGGAGGTTATTTAGTACTTGACAATTCTGATGAAAAGAAGTATAAACTAACGCAAAAAATTCTTAAGAATTATAAAAAACTTGATTTCTTCGATATTGCTCCTGTAAATCCTTATTTTAAAACTTCAAAAATATCTTTCTGGAAAACTTCAATTTGGCAAATTATATAACCCAATATAGTGGAACCTCATCCCCATACTCCGTTTTAGAAGAACAAACTTTATCCAAATAGGGCAAGTTGTAATACATTTCAATTTCTTCACTAGTTAGTCGTCCAAATAATTCTAAATCGGATAATAATAAATAATGATCTGTCACGATTAAAAATACATCCATTCCTGAATCATTTTTCAAGTCAGAAAGTATATTAGTTCCATTTTGAATATGAAATCTAGGGTTCAGATAATCATTTGAAACCATAAGGAAATAAATAACGTCAGAAAGAGGAAGGGATGCATTATTTTCTTCAAAAGGATAACCATAATACATGAAAATTGGATCCCATCCAAATTCTGCTATTACAACGTTTTGATCAGATTTATAGTTGGAATACCATTGAACCGTACTTATTTCTCGATTTTTTAAACTATAAAATTCAATTGAGAAATAAACTTCCAAATATGTTGTAAATAGAGAGAATGTTGTTAAAAATATTAGAAAAAACTGCATTTTAGGTTTTTGAATTGAATGGTTTTTTACTAATTTATGAATATATGATGCGAATCCAATTGAAATTAC
The DNA here is from genome assembly GCA_016839915.1 of Promethearchaeota archaeon. Lineage (GTDB taxonomy): Archaea > Asgardarchaeota > Lokiarchaeia > Sigyniarchaeales > SOKP01 > Loki-b32. Next base: position 64,046 of record JAEOTH010000151.1, on the reverse strand, counting down.
TATAGACATTAAATAAAAAATTCTGGAAAAAAATGTTAACGAACTTGTGAGGAAATCAAATAAGAAACCCACTAGTAGAATAATACCTAATGCTAATCCCCAAAGGAATAAGGGTTTTCCTCTAGGCTTGAATTGGAAAACAAATAATCCCCAAATCCCAAATGAGCATATAATTAATATTTCTATTCCCGTAAAGATGCTTATCAACTCAAATTTAAAGAAAAGGATATTCAGAATCGTGAAACCACAGATAAAAACAATAACTAGAATAAAAACAAGAGGTAGTATAAACTTATCTTCTATTTTTTTCAAATTTTTGTGTTTTTTTCCCGTAATAATTAAAGAATATCTTCCTTTCGTGAAAATCATCGACTTTCGATAGTGCAAAAGCACTAATACTTCCATTGTTCCAATGATTAAAATCCCAAATAAAATATAGTACCATGGAATCCCACCTATTTTATTAAATACGATGAAATGCCCTGTACTTATGTTTAAGAAATAGAAAATGAAAAAAATGCATAAACATACACCTAGTAATATAATATCATTACCTCTTCGATAACTTTTTACAAAGTAAATTAAATAAACCCATAGGAAAGACACTAAAAAAATCATAGCAATTAAGGAATGGACTAAAAGGCAACTAATAAAAATCAGAATAAATGAGGAATAAAAAATGCCTGAACCTGAGAAAATCTGTTTTTTACTCGGTTCTTTTTCTCGAGTAAAAGATTGTAATCTTATATATAGAAGAAAAAATAAAGTTATCCCTTGAATTAAAGCTAAACTCGTAGGCCAAAACTGGAACATGATATTCAAAAATCCTAATGATGAAATTGATAAAATAAAAATACCTAGTATTGCTAAATTTTTGTTTCTAAATATTCTCATAAACAGATTATACACTATCAAAGAGATTATTGGTAAAGTATAATAAATAAAAAATTTAGGAATTAAGATTATATTAGCTCCTGAAAAGAAAGAGATTAGAGCTCCAAAAATATGAAAACCAAAAGTACCAAAATAATCATTTACTGGTAGAGAATTAATATCTGTAATAAATTTAATAATTGATATATGCATCCAAGGATCTGTTCCTATGAATATGCTTGTTCCAAAAATACTCAAAATAGAAATCAGAAATATGAAAACAATTAATAACACTGAATTCGAAATTCTAAACCTCTTAAGATAATTTAAAAAAGAAAATTGTTTAATAAATCTCTCCTTATAATCAGCAGAATATCTTTGTTTAAAAATATTAAATTTGTCCCTTTTAAAGTCGATAATAGTAATATAAAGTATGATTAGAAAGTAAGATATAACTAAAACAAAGAAAAAAAACCATCTAGTTAACGCAAAACCTAAATAAAATCCAATAAACCCAATTATTATATAATATGATAAATTAAATACGAAAGTAATAGTTAATTTCTCTAAAAAACGTAATTTTTTATCTTTAAAGATTATAAAAAAAATTGGATAACTTGGTAAAAATAGAAGTGTAAACCCCGTACTAAAATAGACAAATAAATGAAAGATTGAATCTAAAAAAGCAATTTGTGAGATATTTGTAATTAGATTAAAATTTAAAATTTTAAGAAAGATAAAAATCAAAGATATAGAAGATATTAGGATTATTAGCAAGTGAAATCTAATTTTTATGTTAAAAATTATAAGATTTAAATTAAGATTTCGAATTTTCATTTTAATAAACGTATTTAGTCAATTTTTAGATTAATTCAATACTTATAGCGAAATTAGTTTTTTAGATTATTCTCTAACAATCGTTAAAAGATTTAATTAAGCATTCAATATTTATCATTAAAAGAATATTAATTTTAATTTAAAATTTATCTTAAACCATGTTAAAAAATAAACATATTATAATAACTGGAGCTGCTGGTTTTATCGGTTCCCATTTGACAGAAATATTGTTGAAAAACAATAATTTTTTGATATTGATTGATAATTTTAATGAGTATTATCTGGGTAAAGAAGAACAATTGGAAGAGATAACCAATAATTATCAAAATAAAAAGGATTTTATTTTAATTAGAGGTGATCTAACAAATAAATCAATTTACAATAAAATTCAGCCAGAAGTTGATTATATTTTCCATCTTGCGGCTCAGGCAGGTGTAAGATATTCAATTGATAATGCTGCTGAAGTCACGCAAAATAATATTTTAAGCACAGTTAATATATTTGAATATGCTTTAAAACAAAATAATCTTCAAAAAGTAGTATATTCTTCATCCTCATCGGTATATGGAAATCCAGTATATACACCTTGTGATGAGGAACATCCAAAAAGTCCCATTTCACCATATTCTATATCAAAATTATGTGGAGAAATCTATGCCAATTATTATTATCGAGAATATAAATTACCGATTACCTCATTGAGATTTTATACTGTTTACGGGCCAAGAGGGCGTCCAGATATGGCGATAAGAAAATTTTACAGTCTTATGCTTAAAGATAAAGAGATAATAATATATGGCAATGGAGAACAACTTAGAGATTTTACATACATTTCAGACATTATAAATGGATTAATATTAGTTTGTGAAACTGAAGCTTCAAATGGAGAGACCTTTAATTTAGGATTTTCAAATCCAATCAGTGTCAAAAATTTGGTTAACAAAATGTATAAAATAACAAAAAAAGAAGAAAAGGTTAAATTTATTGATAAACAACAAGGAGATGTTGATATTACACATTCTAATATAAATAAAGCAAAAAGGGTTCTAAATTACAATCCTAAAATTGATATTGATCAAGGATTAATAAACCAATATCAATGGCAAGTCAAAGATTCATCAAAAAGATGAATATTACTAGGAAACTTTCCAAGTTAGATAATATAATATTTAAATGGTTCAAATTAAGTTATTACTACTTTAAAAATTGATATGATTTAAAAATTTAATAATTAAATAAATTTTAAATTGTATAATATCAATATTTATCTAAATATCTTGACAAAAAACTTAACATGGAAAACTAGAGAACCAATAAAAGGCGCCTTGTTTTTGAAAACTCTCAGTACAAAAAGGAAAATAAGAACCTTGTCAAATAAATCAGAAACAAAAGGTATTGTTACAGAAGATATTTATCAAGATTTGTATAATTACATCGACAATTTTAAGATTAAAGAAGATCAGGTCCTTTTATCGATTGTCTTACCAATGTATAACGAAGAGAAGACAATAAAACCAATTTTAGAGAATCTTCCTTATAATAACTCAATAGAAATTATTGTAGTTAATGATCATTCAACGGATAATAGTCTACAAGAAATTGAAAAAGTCAAATTAAAACGAGAGATTAGATTAATAAATCATAAAACGAATCGAGGTTATGGGCACGCAATCATATCAGGAATAAAAAATGCGAAGGGAGATATTATTGTAACTATGGATTCAGATGGTCAACATAGTTCTGATGATATCTTTAATCTAGTTAAACCAATATTTGATGGGGAATTTGATTATACAATAGGTTCAAGATACAAAGGGACATATTTTTATAAACTACCAATATTAACTAGATTAGGAGAAGTTCTCGTAGAAAAACTGATACAAATATTTTTTGGTCCAAAAATAATGAATAATCAAACGGGATTTCGTGCATTTAATAGGAGAATAATTCCTATTTTTGATAATACTAAATACCATGGATATGCATTTTGTACGGAGCAAATTTTAAAAATTTCATTATCAGGATTTAAAATAAAAGAATGCCCTATAAAAGTTTATAGACGTGAATATGGTTCCTCGAGTATTGTATTAACAAAATTAGCTAGAAGAATCTTTTCTTGTTTATTTTACTATTACCGTCAAAAAATAAAGCTATCAATTAAAAGGACAAAGAGAATTAATCATCTTTAGTCTTAATTCTTATTAATAAAACTAAAAACTTTTTGATATTTCAGTAATTCTATGAAACTATGAGAAAAATTATTACATGTATTGGAATTCGGCCTGATATTATTCGGCTTTCCCAGATCATTAAAAAATTAGATAAATATTTTGAAAACATTATTGTGGACAGCGGTCAACATTATGATTACAACTTAAATAAAATATTTTATGAACAATTAGGAGTTCGTATACCTAATTATAATCTAAATATAAAAAGTGGTACTCATGCTTCTCAAGTTGCCAAGTTAATGATTGAGTTTGAAAAAACGCTATTTGAGGAGAAACCTGAAATTGTTGTGGTTTTAGGAGATAATAATAGTAGTTTGGGTTTTACTTTAGCTACCTCAAAATTAAATATACCAATAGTTCATATTGAAGCCGGAATGCGTAGCAAAAACTGGATCATGCCTGAAGAGAAAAATAGAGTTATCATTGATCATCTTGCTGATTTAAATATTTGTTATTTACCTGAACATAAAGAAAATCTAATAAGAGAAGGAATAAATCCTCGACGATGCTGGGTAGTTGGGAATCCTATTATAGAAGTTGTTCAAGCTGTTAAAACAGAATTTAAACAAGATACCCCATTTTTTTTGGTTACTTGTCACCGTGCTGAAAATACTGAGAATGAGAGAAATCTAATTAAAATATTAAAATTTCTTGAAGAACTCTATAAAAGAAAAGATCTTGAAATCAAATTTATATTGATGCCAAAGACCAAAAACATGATGGAAAATTTTAATTTATCATTTCCGGAGGGAATTATTCCAATATCGCCTCAAGGTTTCCTGGAATTTTTAGGAATGGAAAAAGAAGCGGTATTAGTACTTACTGATAGTGGAACTGTTGTAGAAGAATGCGCAATTTTGGGGACTCCATGCATAACAATACGAGAAAGTACAGAGCGAATAGATTTAATTGAACATGGTGCAAACGTACTAACTGGCATGAACGTTGATCATATGCTTGATGCAGCAGAATTAGCATTATCCCGGAAAATTGAACCTGTATCTCATTATGGGGAAAATATCTCAGAAAAGATCTGTAATATCTTAATTGGTAATTCTTTGAATTTTAACAAAAATTTAGAAAGATAAGAGATGTATAAAGAGAAATATTTCTTATCAGAATTTGGTACTTCTCATTATATAATCTTTAAGTTCTAAAATAGCAGTTTTCATATTCTTTTTTTCTATCAGGTTATTCAGATCTGAATATCTTGTTTCAAGTGATCGGTCAACCTTCTGTTCTGGCTTATTAACTCTATTGATTTTTAAGTCTTTTTCAAAAATATTATTGAAAATATTCATTAACTGGTACTTATTTACAATATTATTTGGAGCATAATGTTGGATAAAAGAATTTTGTACTAACTGATCATAAGCATTTGAAGATATAATTTTTTCGCATAATTCAGCAAATTGAAGAGTGGTTACTCCATTCCATATATGATGTTCAAATCCTCCAATAGTTCCTCCATTTGGTTGATTTAAAAACCATTCAAGCAAAAAACTTGTTTCTTTTTTGAATTCAGGGCCGATAATAGAACATCTTATTATTAGCATTGTTCCATCAAATACTTCTCCGAGACTTTTTGATTTTCCATAAACATCTAAAGGATCATGCGGATCATTTTCTAAATATCTCCCTCTTTTCCCAGAATATACACAATCCGTGCCAATTTGAATTACTCTAATATTATGTTTCTTAGCATAACTAGATAACTTCCATGGAAAATCTGCATTTATACTAATTGCCCGTTTAACACCCTCAGGATCATCATCCTTAGAGAAAGGTTTTGTAATTCCTATACAATTAATAATATAATTTAATTTTAAATCCATAAATTGCTTTTCTTCTAATTGAGCAATTTCATTAGCATCAAAAAAATATACTTTTTCCTCTAAATATTTAGAGTTTCTAACAGTACCATAAACAACAAAATTAGGATTTCTTGATAAGTAATCAAAAACCATTGAGCCTAACATTCCACTTACGCCAAGAACTAGAATATTTGTTATTTTAATCACCTGTGTTAATTATGAATTTAACGATTTTCTACTTCCCAAATTTCATTTCCCCAGTAATCAGCAGGAAACCGATAATCATCCCCTTTACTTTCTTCAAGTGAACTTGTTGAAAAGAAAAGAATACGAGTATCCTCTACTAAGGGTTTAAATCCATTAGCATGTTTAGGTGGAATAAATAATATTTGTGGGTTTCTATCTGAAAGTATATACCGATTAACCTTTTGATTTTTTGAAGGAGATTTGATGTCATCTAATTTAACAGCAGCAACAATTGCGGAACCTTTTGAAACATAGACATATTTTGCTTCATTCACATGACCATGAAATGCACGGATTGTTGTTGTATTAAAATTCTGAACTTGATAAAAACGTTTAACGCCATAAAAATTAAATTCATTGGCAAAATTAAGTGTTCCTCTATCATCAACAGCAATACCTCCATTAATTAAAAGTAAATCTCTTTTACCAATTGTTTTTGCTATTTTTACTCTTTCAGCTAATTTTAGATTAGAATATATTCCTTTGTGAAATTCTAATGCGGTGGGAGAATTAACTATTTCTTTCACAGCATAATCTATGTTGTATTTGAATTCAAAGCCCGTATTTATAAGTTTAGTACTATCTACCATATAACTTCTCTTATCGACAATATTTCTATTTATTTCAATTTCACAATTTGTTATATCTCTAACAATTTCCCCTAACTTTAGTAGACTAAGATTTTCACCTCTTACATTATAAATTCCACGTAAATTATACTTGATAACATGCACAATTGCTCTTGAAATATCACGAATATGGACAAATGGACGCTCTTGTTCTCCTCCGAAAATTGTTATCTTCTTAAATTTTAGTGCTCTAGCTGCAAAAGTATTTACTACTAAATCATATCGCATTCTAGGACTTAATCCATATGCTGTACCTAGTCTTAGGATACAATGATTATCATTACATATCTCTCTTATTAAACGTTCTTGTGTATATTTAGTTTGACCATAAAAATCAATAGGGAACCCCTCATCTTCTTCCTTGACAATTCTGTTGGGTTCACTTCCATAAATGCTACAAGTGCTAATATGAACTATGAATTTCTTTAATTTCTTGCATATTTCAGCTATATTTCTTGCACCTATACAATTCATTTCAATTGCTAAATTTGTGTCTATTAAACAAGCAGGATCCCCCACAATTGCGGCTAAATTTACAATTACATCATAATTTTTAAAAATACTCTCAATCTGATCCTTATTTCTTATATCTGCTTCAATGTAAGGATTTAGAGGATGAATATCTCTGTAAAGATGATTATCCATTATATCAACTTCCCATTCCTCTTGTTTGATAATTTTAAACAATACACTCCCAATATATCCAAGTCCACCTAAAATTAAAATTTTTTTTGGCATATCTCAATCATTCAACATTTTTTAGTTGTTTTTAGAGCCTAATTCTCTAATTCAAATCTCAGACTTTAATTTTAAATAAATTTTTAATAAATTAAATACACCTAATAATAAAAATTAATGCAAACAAAATAAAGAAATAATTTTAAGAGTTTTCTGATGAATATTCTCGTTCTCCAAGAAACAGATTGGCTTACTCGGGGACCACATACTCAACATCATATATTTGAGAATCTTTCAAGAAAAAAAAAGTTAAAAATCACAGTTTTTGATTATGATATTGACAAAGTACAAAAATTTAAATCACGTATTATTAAAAAACAAACTTTTAGGAATATTCATCGAGTATTTGAAGATTCTAATATTAAAATAATTCGTACAGCACATCTTCAAATTCCGTATATCAGAAGAATTTCATCTTTGATTACTAATTTTTTCGGTATTCTTAAAATATTTAGAAAGAATAGACCAGATATAATCATAGGGTTTTCAATCACTAATGGATTTATTGGATTAACTTTATCGAAACTCTTTAAAATCCCATTTATTTTTTTTTATATCGATATTTTACATGAACTTGTCCCAATCCCTTATGTAAGAAATTTCGCTAGACTACTAGCTTATTTTACTTTAAAACATTCGGATAAAGTTTTAGTTCATACAAAATTTCAATACAGATATTTAATAGATGAAGGGATTTCACCAAAAGACATCGAAATATCACCTGATGGGATCTCTCTCAAAAATACTATAGTAGATAATAATAGATTTAACCAATTAAAGAAAAAATATTCGATTAATGATCGCGATTTTGTTATATTCTTTATGGGTTATTTATATGAGTTTGCAGGTTTGAAAGAAATAATAGACTTTTATAATCCAAGAATCCATAAATATAATTTAAGTCTCAAATTTCTAATTTTAGGAGATGGTGGTATCTACAAATCTCTACAAAGCTATATTAAGAAAGCTAAAGCAAACTGGGTAATTCTAGCAGGAAGAGTACCATACTCCGAGATAACAGAGTACATTGAACTTGCTGATTTATGCCTGCTTAGCTTTGCAATCAATGATATTACTAAAAAAATTACTCCAATTAAAATAATTGAATATATGGCAATGAAAAAACCTGTTTTAACTAACAGTTTACCTGCCATAGTATTAGAACTTAAAAAAAACAGTGATCTTATCTTTGCTAAAAATCAACAAGAATTAATTAAAATGATTGGAGAGTTAATTCCCCAAAAGGAGAACTTGAAAAAAATTGGCCAAAAAGGATATGAATTAGTTAAAAAAAAATATACATGGTCAAAAATTATAACTGATTTTAAAAAAACTATAATTGAAGTAATAAAGAATAAATAGAAATTGATCTGGAAGTTAATTTTTATGAATAAAAACATAAATTATGAGGATCAGAAAAAAAGAGAGTTAGAGTGGTGGAAAGGAAAAAAGAAAAAAAAAGGATTAATCAGTAATATTCTTAATTCGAAACTTTTTTATGATCCAATAAGAAGTTATTTTAGCTACTCTCTTTCTAAAAATAAGTTCAAATCTGTTATAGAACAGCATCTAAAAAATAAAAAACTTGAAAAGCTTTTAATAGCACCCTGTGGCGAAGGGGATGATTATAGATATTTAGAGGAATTTTCTCATGAAATACATGGAATTGATCTATCCCCTGTATGTATAAAGAACTGTCCTCCTAAAATGATAACAAAAACAGGTGATATTTTAAGATCTGGATATCCTAATAGAACTTTTGACCTAATTGCGAGTACACTTTTTTTTCATCATTTAATGAAAATTGGATTTCACCCTTTTTTAAAAGAATTCTACAGAATTTTGAAACCTGGTGGAAAGATTGCAATCTTAGATTTTTCTGTTTTTTACCCTTTAAATGCAATAACTCGACCTTTAAAAACAATTTTTAGAAACCCTTATGGAGAAATTGAAGAAGAGGCACCTTTTCGTCCTAAATCCATGATTGAATCGTTAAAACAAGTTGGATTTAATAATATAGAACTTTATGGTGGTACTTTTAGTCATAGTTTTTTTTATATTCCAATTGCTAAGTTAATTCATTTCCTTACAAAACCTTTATTAGATAAGTCACCATTTAAAAGTTTTGCTTGGATAGTAATTTACTGGGGGGAAAAGCCACGCTAATTAAGTTGTGTTCAATAATATCTTTTAGTGAAAAGATCCCTGCTTACATATAGTTAATTATATAAATTATGTAATTTTGCTTAATAATAGATTTGATTATGAAAAAGAAGACTGCTAAACAAAGATTAATTTTTTGTACATTCTCTGATTTCAAAGCTGGAAATCAAGGAGATTCCGTTAATGATAGAAAATTATTTGGAGCAATTCCATCAGATTATGAGAAAATTGCTCTTTATCCTAATTATAAGGGAGTTAATAAAATAGATAAAAAATCTATATTCAAGTATTTTATAAGGTATATTAATGAAATTGTCTCATCAAACAGAATTTTTATTACTAGAGCACCAAAATTAGCTCTCTTACCAGTAATATTAAAGAAAATCTTCAAGAATAGAATTGTCATAAGGATGGGATGTACACCTGTAGTCTTTATTGAAAGAAGGGCTTTTGCAAGAAATCCAGAGTTTCAATATAGTAAGAATCTATTTAAAAGATTGTTTTATTTTATTGAACCTCATCTAGAGTTATATGCTATTCGACATGCTGATAAATTTATTATTGAAAATCAACGAGCAAAAAATATGGCAATTTTCTATGGCGCTGATCCAAAAAAAATTAAAATTATTCCTTACTATGTAGAAGATTATTTTCTTAAAAGCCAACCTCTTAATTTTGAAAAAGGAAAAGAATCTTTTAGAATTGGTTATACCGGGAGATTTAGCCTATATGATTTATTGAACCCCATTATAGACGCGATCTCTTTGTTAAAGGACCAAAGCTATAAAATTCAATTATTCCTTATAGGAGATGGTATCACCAGACAAAATTTAGAAAAGAACGTAAAAGAAAAAAACTTAGAAGAAAATATTATATTTTTAGGTTCAAAACCTCATAGAGAAGTTTCAGATTTAATCAATCAATATCACTGCCTTGTTTTGCCAATGTTAAATAATATCTGTCCCTCCGCAGTGGCAATAAAAATTCTAGAAGGTGTAATAAAAGGAAAAATCATCATCACGACTTATAGTGGTAATAATGTTTCATTATTTTTAGGGAATGAAGATTTAATATTGAAGGAGTGTACAAGTAATACAATAGCTGAAAAAATAAAATTTGTTTATGAAAATTATGATAAATACAAAAAGATTTCAATTAACATAAGTAATTTTCAAAAAAAAAATCGATCAAAGCAAATCTATCAAAAAAAAATAAGAGAAATGCTAAGTGAGATATCACTTTAGCATAAAATGTTTAATTTTTATGAATAATTCTATCTTTATTTTAAGTGATTTAATAAATATTTTTAAGATCATACTTTAATCATTTTTATAAAGAAAAATAGATTTTTTATTTGATTTCTGATGGATAAAGAAAGAATATTAAAAGAAGCCCAAAAGATCGCAAAAAAATTTTCATTTTGGATGGTTTCAGGAGAGATTGCACATCTATATGGTTATGTTTATGAAACTCCTGAAAAAAAATATGAGTTAGAAATTAAATTCGATGAAAACTTTCCAAGCACACCTCCAAATTTGATTTATCACTCTGTAATTAAAGACTTATTAGGGGATTTTCAGCTTAATTCCTTAATTAATTGGACACCTACTTCTAATGTAGTTGATATTGTATACGAGCTTAAAGAGATTATAGAAAAAACTTTAGAGACGCCAAAAATGAATTCTGAGGAAGAATTAATACCTATTGGACAAGATAATTCTACTGAAAAAGAAGAATTTTTAACACCTGATTTAGATGCATACCCCCCAGATTTTGAATATGAGGAATATATTACACAATCAGATTCTCCTGATGAAGTGTTTTATACTTCCAAAGATTCCGGAAGTTCTATAACTGAGAATTCTGTTGATGATTCTAAAACCACTCTTAAATCTGATATCGTTGATGAAGGTGCACCAGTTAGCATTGAGATTAATACAGAGTTGAGTTTAATCCAACAAGAATATGCTTATGACCAAATCGGTACAAAGGAAGCTGAAATCAATATTTATATTACGATAACTTTAACTAGTACATTTATCATTCAAATAGATTTTACAAATTACCCCGAAAAACCAATTGTAACTTTCCCAAATGAAGTACGAAGAATTTTAGGAGAGCCCTATAAAATCTTAAACATTTTAAAGGAGTGGAAATCAAAGCAACCTTCTCATATTGTTGATCTCTTACATGAATTAGAGAAAAAATTGCTTTTTCTTAAAGAGATTGAAGTACAATCCAAAAAAATATCAGGAGAATATCAATGTGAAAAAATACATGATAGTGTGACTGCTCTAAAGGTCCATATGTTAACGTACGGTTTTAAAGAATATTTCTTAAACATAGATTTAGAGCCTTATCCAAAACCTCCTAAAATTGATTTATCTCCGGAATTACAGCAAATTATCCAAGTCCCCGTTACCGAATTAAAAGTCTATAAAAACTGGGAAGAAAATATGTCTGAGTCTGTTGAAATCGTAAGGGAAATCTCTTGGTTAGTTGATAAAAACTCAAGAATTAACTTTGAAATAGATTTATTAAAAGATCATTATAAAAAAATTGAATACAACCCCTCAACTGCTACATTACTCGTAGAAATGAAAGGAAAAATGAAAACTGAAGATCTAACTTTTGAATTTCAAATTACTTTACCAATTGATTATCCTATGAAAATGCCGGATGTGAAAGTGATAAATGAATTCGAACTTGAAGCTCATGAGAAAATAAAAGATGATTTACATACATCATTTGATGACTTTTTTAAAGATTGGACACCTTTTAGTTATCTCGTCGATTTATTTAATCTTATCTCTAAGAAAATTTTCGAAGTTTCAGTAGTTTCGTGTGTTATATGCCATAAAATCGAATGTCCAAGCTGTACTAAAAAAATTGCTGGTGATGATAACTGTCACGCAGAATGTCCCCATTGTAATAGGGCATATCATAATCATTGTTGGGAACAAACAATAAAATCATTTGGTAAATGTGGTTTCTGTCTAAGGTAGCATTGAAGTTTTTTTCTACTTTTAACCTTCTAAATCCCTTTTAGTTTTCCCAATTCTCCAAATGAATCTTTTATTGAATGCTTTTATACAAATTTCAAAATTATAATTCCGATATATAAGTTTTTAGATGAATTAATTAAATTTTTTAACTTGTACTTCTTATTATAAACATTCATATTTTCATTAGATGGTTTTCGTGGAAGTTTTAGATAAAAAGTTGAATTTAACAGATTTAGAAGAAAAAATTATAAAATTCTGGAAAGACCGAGATATATACTCACTGATTCGAAAAAAAGAAACAGGAAGAAATTGTTGGCGATTTATTGATGGTCCTCCCTATACTACAGGGTCCATTCATCTAGGAACAGCATGGAATAAGATTTTAAAAGACTACTTAATAAAATATAAACGAATGAGAGGTTTTAAAGTCACAGATACCCCAGGATATGATACTCATGGTTTACCAATAGAAGTACAAATGGAAAAAGAATTAGGAATTAAGAACAAACAAGAAATACAAGAATATGGTATTGATAAATTCATAAAGAACTGTAAAGAGTTTGCCTTAAAAAATTTAGCTATAATGAATGACCAATTTAAAAGATTGGGTTGTTATTTTTGGGATTGGGAAAATCCTTATATTACATTTAAAAACAGTTATATTGAGGGAATTTGGTGGACTTTAAAGAAAGCTTGGGAGAATAATTTACTTTATAAGTTTTATCGACCTTTAAACTGTTGCCCTCGTTGTGCAACTGCTTTAGCTAAACATGAACATGAATATAAAAACATTAAGGATACTAGCTTATTCTTGAAAATTAAATCTGCAGATATGGATGACACATATTTTATAATTTGGACTACTACACCTTGGACATTAGTAGCGAATTCTGCAATAATGGTTAATCCAATTGCAGAGTATGCTAAGGTATATATAGAGGATCTTAAAGAATACTGGGTATTATCTAAAAATTCAATAACTCATTTAATTTCAGGGGAACTTGGTTATAAATATAAAATAGTTAAAGATTTTACTGGTGAAGAACTAGAAGGAAAAAAGTATATACATCCATTATTAAATGAGGTTCCCTACCAACGAGAACTTGCTAAAGAAAGTGAAAAAGTCCATTCAATTATACTTTCAGAAGAATATGTATCCGCATCAGAAGGTGTTGGATTAGTACATACAGCACCCGGACACGGCCCAGAAGATTTTGAAGTTGGTATAGCGAATAATATACCAATTTTCAATCCAGTAAGTATCAGAGGTGTTTATAAAAAGGAAGCGGGTAAATTTGAGGGAATGTATGTTTTTGATGCTAATGAAGAGATTTTAAACTTATTAAAGAAAAAAGGAACACTCGTTTTAACTAATGAAATTGAACATGAATATGCACATTGTTGGAGATGTGATTCAAAATTAGTTTATCGAGCGACTAATCAATGGTTTTTTAAAACTGAAAGTTTAATTCCTGATTTACTGACAAAAAACGATGAGATTTATTGGATCCCAGATTGGGCAGGAAACAGATGGTTCAAAAGCTGGCTCACCACATTAAAAGACTGGTGTATTTCACGACAACGTTTTTGGGGTATTCCACTAAGTGTTTGGATCTGTGATAATGAAGATTGCGAAGAAATTACGGTAATAGGTTCAGGAAAGGAGCTGAATGAGATTGCTGGTGAATGTCCTAATGATTTGCATAGACCATGGATTGACCAAATTACATGGAAGTGTAAAAATTGTAATAAAGGAACAAAGAAAAGAATTCCTGATATTTTAGATGTTTGGTTAGATTCTGGTTCAGTAATGTGGGCCGCTCAAGAAATATATGATGGGAAAAGTCATTATGATAGCTGGGTACCAGCTGACTTTATAATCGAGGGAAAAGATCAAATAAGAGGATGGTTCAATAGTTTATTAAATAGTGCTATGGTATCTTCAGGTCGTAAGAATTACAACGCTTGCTATATGCATGGATGGGTGTTAATGGAAAAAGCTAAAATGAGCAAATCTAAAGGTACAGTAATAAACCCTGAAGACTTAATAAATGGTACAGTCCCAGCATTGCAGAAGAATAAAGCATTATCTAATATCAAAGGTGCAGAAACTTTTCGATTTTATTGTATAGGTGTTACTCAACCTGGCCGAGATTTCAATTTTAATCTTAAGGAATATACTGATACATATAAAATTATTAACACAATATGGAATGTTTATGTGTATACCAACGAGAAATTGACTTTAGCTGAATTTAATCCTTCAGAAGTTAAATTTGACATAAAAAAGGTAAGTAAATTAGATAAATGGATAATTTCAAGATTAAATTCTACAATTAAAAAGATAACAGAATTATCAGATGAATATCAATTACCATGGATAACAGGTGAACTTAGAGATTTTATTGTGAATGATATAAGCAGATGGTATATAATGCTCAATCGAGAGAAACTTGACATCTATTCTGAAGATCCGAATAAATTTCTTATAATGGGAGTTCTCTATTATGTATTATTTAAGGTTTCTTTACTTCTAGCACCAATTAATCCAATGATAAGTGAAGATATTTATCTTAAAATGTTTAAATCTCACATGAAATCAATTGGTTTTGAAGAAACAGAAAGTATTCACTTACAAGATTGGCCGGAATTCGATGAACAAAATATCGACTTAGATTTAGAAGAACAAATGAATTTTACACATGAATTAATAGAAATTGTGAGAGCATTAAAAGATGAGAATAGAATAAGATTAAGATGGCCAAATAAAAAAATTCTTATAGAATCAAAAGAAGATATGCCAAAAATAGAATTTCCTGAGATTATTAAGAAAGTAGGAAATGTAAAAGAATTAGAAATAGTAAAATCGGTAAAACCATCAGATCATTTGATCAAAGCCGAATCAAAATTCTTTAATGTTTATTTAGACGACTCTGTTGATGATCAATTATTGTCTGAACGTTTAGTAAATGATTTAATAAGAAACATTCAATTTATTCGTAAAAGGCATGGATATAAAGTTGGAGAAAAGATAGTATTGAGAATTGGAACTGAATCTGAATATTTGAAAGATTTTCTTGTTGAAAACAAAAATACAATTACAGATAAAATAAATGTAGAAAACCTTGAAATCATTTCTGGAGAATTAAAGGAGGATAAAGAGAAAATCTATGGGAAATTAAATATATGTCCAAATAGAGATTGCTCCGCAGCTTTAAAAGATAATTTAATTTCAAGATTAGAGAAAAAATCTGAATTAGAATGTCCACATTGCAATTCTAAAATCAAGAAAAATACACTTAAGTCTATAAGATTTAATTTTAAAAGAAAATAGTTTCTTTATTAAGTAGACTTAAACTCCATGTTTTTTATAATAATCTAACCAGTAATCAAACATATCTTTTAGAGTCTCTTTAATAGAAATTGAAACATCCCATCCTAATTCATTTTTAATTTTCGAATTATCACCAAGAATGACATCTTCATCTGTTTTTCTTAATTTGTTTGAGACATTCTCTTTTATTTCGATTTTCTTAGATGTAAAGCTTAGAGCAATATCTAAAATTTGGCGAATTTGAATCTTTTTACCAGAACAAATATTATAAGTTTCTCCTGCTGTTCCCTTTGTTGCTGCTAACCAAATTGCTTTAAGCGAATCTTTTATTCCTGTAAAATCACGATAAGGGTTAAGGTTTCCCACTTCAATTACTGGTTCTGACAACCCTAATTCAATTTGGGCAACCTTTCTTATAAAATCTGAAGTTGCATCACCTATTCTTCTAGGACCAGTTTGATTAAAAAATCTAAGATTGACAATTTCAATATCAAAATTAATAAAATATTGTCGAGCAAGTAGTTCTGTCGCTATTTTGCTAATTCCATAAGGATGAACTGCTAATAATGGATCAGATTCTTTCAATGGTCTATTTAATGATGTTGTTGTTCCATATTCAGCGCTAGTACATGCAACTATAACTCGAGTTTTAATTTTTTGTTTTTTAATTGCTTCAAAAATATTTATCGTCCCTATTACATTTGTTTCTATAGTAGCTACAGGATCTTCCCATGAAGGTAAAACTAACGGTTGTGCTCCAAAATGAAAAGTATACTTAGGTTCAAAATTTCGAATTATTTTTTCAAGTAATTCACGGTTATTCAAATCACACTCTAACAATACTAAATTTTCATTGATAGTAGGAATTTGAATGGGAATATCAAATACTTCCAATTTCTCTTCCATTTTCCCTTTTGTATAATGATTTAAGTTCTTGAAAGGAAGATTAGGAAGATCAATACCATAAACCTTTTTACCTCGATTTATGCAAAAATCAGTTAAATGTGACCCTAAAAAACCATTTACTCCAGAAATTAGTATTTTTTCCATATGAAACTACAAATTGATAAATTTAAGACTAATTTATTTTAATAATCCTTTTTCTTTTAATTCTTCCATAGCTCTTTGGGAGGGTTTCTTGATGTCATCTTTTTGAGTCTTGATCCAATCAATTAAGTTACCTATTCCTTCTTTAAAAGATATTTTCGGTGAATATCCTAATTTATTTCTTATTTTTGAAATATCCGCTACACAGTGTCTTATATCACCAATTCTATATTGCTGATTATAAATTGGTTTTAATTCTGGATTGATCTTTTGAGTTATTGTTTCTGCTACTTCCTTTATCGTTATTGGTACGCCGGTACCAACATTAAAAATTTCGCCATTAGCTATATTTTGTTCCATAGCAAGAATTAATGCTTGACAGACATCATTCACACTTACGAAATCTCTTGATTGCATTCCATCCTCAAAAATAATTGGAGGTTTTCCATATAGTGCTCTAGTACTAAATATTGTACAAACTCCTGTGTATGGATTCGAAAGAGCTTGCCTTCGACCATAGACTAAAAAAAATCTTAATATAGATGTATTTATTCCATAAGTATTACCAATCATTAAACCTATATTTTCTTGAGCTTGTTTAGAAAAAGCATAAATTGAACTAGAATTATACGGGGACCTCTCATCAGTTAAAAGAGGCTTAACTTTAGATCCACATTTAGGGCAATGAAGCTCCCAATCTTTTTTTTTCAATTGATTTAATGGTCTTAATTCTGGAAATACTGTCCCACATGCATTACATTGATATTTACCCTCTCCATATACTGTGTTAGAAGATGCTATAAGAACCTTTTTTACATTATGTTCACGATTAACTAAGACATCAAACAGATTTGCTAAACCAAGAATATTATGATCAATATATTTTTTTATTTGATACATTGATTGGCCTACACCAACCATTGCCGCTAAATGAATAATAATATCACTATCTTCAACTAAATCCTCTAATATTGTATGATTGGTTACAGAATCTCGAATAAATTTTACTTTTTTATTTAAATAATCCGGAGGAACGTCTATTTTTCCATGAACTTGCTCTTCTAAGATATCAAGAACAGATACTTCATAGCTTTTCTTATCAATTAATTTATCTACTAAATGTGATCCTATAAATCCGGCTCCACCAGTAATTAAAACTCTTTTAGTCATAAATTACTTCTAATGAATTATGATACTTAAATAGAATCTATATTTAAAATGCAAATATGGAAAACATAATGAGTTTAATATAGTTTTAATAATGGGGTAGATATTTAAAACAAGAATTCATTGATCTTATGTTTTTTTCCTTTTTAGAATTCCAATTCCACATCTCAATTGCTTCCAATTTTCTACTATTTCTTCATATTCATAGTTTTTTTTTATCTCAATCCAAAAGTCATTAACACCGACATTACTTCTCTTTTTCGAAATAACAATATCATGAAAACCAATAATTCCAGTATTATTTACAAGTGGACTATACATTTCAAAATCCTTTTTAACACCATCATAGGTATGATCTCCATCAATAAACAAAAGATCAACCGTTCTATTATTTAATATCTTTTTAACTTTATTCAAAGTATTTAATTTATGGGAATCTGCTCGAATTAGATGTAATTTTTGCTTTGGCCTTGAAAAAGATTTATATAAACGCATTTTAATTTTTGGATATCCATATCCAAAACTCCCTCCAGGTAAATCTATACTAACTATGAGAGAATCTTCAGGAATTGCCTTCGAGATTAGAAATAATGTCCCTCCTTGTGCAGTTCCTATTTCAATCACAGTTTTCGGTTTCTTATTTTTTATGATTTTGATTAATTTTAGAATTTCTGACCTAATTTGAATTGGTTTAATAAGACCTTCGTTTTTAGTATAAACATAATCAATTAAGCTATCTGCAGTATAATTTTTGTTTAATTTCCTGATATTAAATGTTAAATAGAAAATATAAAATGTCTTTTTCACTATCGATAAAAGATATAAAAAAAAACCAAAAATTCCTCTATTCTTAATATGTGCCAAAACTCGCTTTTTGTTTATAAACAAATACATATTGGGTTATCATCTGATTTATTTTGGATTTTTTTCTAGTGATTTTTATCTCTACTTCTCTAGTATATCTCCTTTAATCAGCAATATATTATGTATCTTTTTTTAACTGGTAATCAGTTAAATATAGAACAAATGGCTCATAAATTTTATGAAAATAGAAATTAGTAAGATGAGTCTCCAAATAACCATTTCCTCAGGTAGTAAGTAGATTTTTCAAATTAGAGATTTAAATTATTCAAAATAAGTTGAAATTAGGGAAATGATGATTAAAAAAAAATAGATTATTCTTATAATCAAATTTTTTAATGATTTAGTATGAAAAGAATATGACACTAATATTCTTATTTTTAATGTGAATTATTATGATAGTTCGTTCAAAAGCACCATTCCGTATAAGTTTTGGAGGTGGTGGTACTGATATGGCACCATATTGCACGGATCATGGAGGATGTGTAATAAGTACTACTATTAATCGACACGTGTATATTACTCTAAAACCAAGAACAGATAAAAAAATCCGAGTCATTTCAATAAATCTAGATAAACAAATAGTATTTAATGTCGGTGATAGAAATTATTCTGATGAATTTGAACTATTTAAAGGTATTTTAAATTTCTTAAATATTAAAAAAGGATTTGATATCATAATTTATTCTGAATTACCTGAAGGTTCAGGAATGGGAGGTTCCTCTTCTTTAACGGTAGCAGTTATCGGGGCTATCGATAAATTTTATGATTTAGGTCTCTCTAAGTATGATATTGCTCAAAAGTCGTATGAAATTGAAAGAATTGAATTATGTCAGAAAGGTGGATATCAAGACCAATTTGCTGCTTCTTTTGGGGGATTTAATTTCCTAGAATTTTCTAATAATGTAAAAATCTCTCCAATTGAGACGACAAAAGAGATGATAAATGAGTTACAATACCGATTGATTTTGTGTTATGTAGGTGGTTCACATTTTTCTTCGGATATTCAGGATGAAGTTTTAAAAGGATATAAAATTGAGAAGAAATTCTATTTAGAAGTAATGCAAGATTTAAAAGAAGTTGCTTATTCTATGAAAAGTATCATTGAATCTAAAGATATTAGTAAGCTAAGCGAATTTGGAGAATTGTTACATAAGGGCTGGTTAGCTAAAAAAAGTCTAAGTTCTAAAATCTCTACAAAAGAAATTGAAAAATTTTATTTAATTTCAAGAAAATTTGGTGTCTTAGGAGGTAAATTGCTAGGTGCTGGAGGAGGTGGGCACTTACTGTTATTTTGTGAACCTGAAAAAAAATTTTTGGTTATGCGAGAGATGGAAAAAATTGGTGGTAAAATCATTAATTTTAATTTTGATCCTAATGGACTTCAAGTTTGGAAAATTAACTAGTTAAAAATTAATCTTTACAAACCTCATTATTTAAGATATTAGTTTAATTAAAGGGAATTTCGAGATGTAAGTTTGTAAAGAATTCTTCCATCCAATGTTTTACCAATTATTTTAGCTTCGGTTAAGCATGAATTCTGAATTATAAAGTTTACAAATTGGGATGGAGTGAAATTTTGATAAACTTTTGCATTTTTAAATTCACTTGGATGATGAGCTCCGAAAAAAAGTTCTTTAATTTTAAGTCTATTCAATAATTTGATTAAGTTTAAAAAGGATTTTTTTCTAACAATAAAATTATGGAATATGTTTAAAGCTAATACAACATCAAAATTTAAATCTTGATTTTTTTTGTAGCGAAATATTGAACCTGGAATTACTTTAAACAATCTCGATTCTGCAGTTTTTAGTTTTTTTAAAAAATAAACATATAATGGGTTTCTTTCTACAGCATAACAATCGAAACCCTCATCCTCAAGTTTATGGCAAAAATATCCTAAGTTTGCACCAATATCTAGAAGTTTTCCTTTAAAAATAGATAAATTCTCTTTTATCATATCAAAACGTTTATCTCCATATTTAAAAGTGTAATTTAGTAAGTCTGGATGGTTAAGTTGTTGATAAAGTTTTCCAGCACGAGAAAAATAATATAATTCCTTTTTGAAATCCATCCATTTTTTATGTCTGATATAAATTTTAATCGGAATTTTAGGAATATTAAGGAATTTTGCTAATAATAGTAAAAACTCACCCTTTACCAAGATCATATCTCCATCTCTTCCAATATTTACAATAATTTTGTTTAGATTTGCTGAGATATTATAGTTTTTAAATATTTGTTCAAAGGAATGATTTAGATTATTTTTTACTCTATTTTTTAAATTTTGATGGTATAAATTATCTATACTTTCAAGAAATTGATCCCATTTTTCTTTACTATTACAACCAAATTTAATTATTCCACTTATAATTTCACTTAAAGCTTTTTCATAAAATTTTGTTTCATACCAATTTTTTCCTTCTTTATATCTCTGTTTAAAGGCTACATATACTTCTGATTTAAGAATTGCTTTCTTTGATTTGTCCCAATTTCCTTTTAATATAAGAGATGAATTTTGTAATTTGTCAAATGAGTTAATTAATTTATATCGTATTTTTTTGGGATTTACCCAATTGATTTCATCTGAATCGAAGTTTTCAATATTATATTTAGATGGTTTACTTAACTCCATAAGAATTTTCCCTATTTTAAATTTGAATCTATGGAGAAAATTCCATAGAACAACTAACGGTTTCCCTATTAAATGCAAATCATCATCTATTTCAAGAACTAACTGCTGTATTTTTATAACTATTTTTCTGATTATCAAGATCAATCAATATTAATTTTTCAAATCCTTAAAAGTTATCTGAAGTATATAGTTAATATTTTCCATATCACTAGTTCCTTTTTTAGGAACTTTAATGAAAATAATAATTCTATTAAAAATTAAATAGCCCAGATACCTTTTTTAAAAGAAAATTAGCTATTTTTTAAACATAACCTTAAATTCTTCATATGCGAGTTTAAACCAAAGTTTAAATAAACGTTTTAAATCCAGTGATTTTCCATGATTTATGGTTTTTTCATAAAATATATATGAAATTGGGAAAGTAATTAACTTTTTAATTCTTTTACGCCATCCACCTAAAAGATATTTAACTCTCCATTTGGTTTTCATAAGTTTCTTAGAATGAGAATGCGAAATGAATTGGTTAATATCTATAGAATCTAAATAGTTAAATGCAGCCATTAGAGTTGAGCTATAACTTTTAAATTTCTTTTTTCCTCTTCGATATGGCCCCCAGGATCGGAAATCTCTATATTTTCTTAAATCTATCCAATTTTTTTTATCAATTCTTCTAAATTTCTTAACAAATTCTTTGTCATCAGTAAAAAAATGATTTGGGAAGAGTTTTTCAGCGATTTCTCTAAATGGAGAATCCTTATACATATCATGTATTAATATCGCTTTAACTAAAGGATTTTTAAAAGAATTTAATGCTAATTTTAGTGCATTTAATCTTTTTGGACCATCTATTAAAATACAACATTCTTCTGTAATTAGATTTGGTATTAGGTTAAAAGAATCTCCAAATAATAGTTTTAGATTTTTATAATTCTTTAATTTTTTATATGAATATTTTACTTCAGGACTATATTTGACAAATTCAATGCTAATAATTTTATACTCAGGATTTTTGAAATATTCTGCAAGTACTTTAGTGCTTTGTCCATTTGCTCTTCCGCTTTCTATAATTAATTTTACATTAAAATGTTTAATTAAGGATACTAATAATAGCATTTCGCTATTAAAAATGCCTTCGCTTTCATAAGTCATACCGTCAATTACTCTTAAAAAATCTGGCAGATTATCAGAGCATATTTCATATATTTTATTTTTATCTAAATCCATTTCCTTCAAACCTCCTTTTGGAAAGTCCTTATCATTTCATAAGAAAATGATAATCTTTCCTTATATTCCTTAGGAATTACCAAATTAATTAACCATGGAAGGTAAAATTGAGTTAATTTAATCCTTAATTTTTTCTTCAAATTTTTATTTAGAAATTTATTCCATAAAAGTTTGCTAATTTTATGGAAGAGTATTTCTTTAAATAAAAGTAAAAAATTTATTTGAAGATTAAATTCTTCTTTAAGCATTCGGAATCCTCTTCCCGGAAACCACACTCTTTCTTTAGAACTTTTATTAAGAAAACCAATTAAAGCTTTTCTTTTTAAACTATCCATAAACATTATCTCATGACTATGGATTATCTTTATTTTATTTTTTATATATGAAGCATTTGAAATTCTAAAATTATATTCTGGTGGTAAAGTAAAAATCGAAATTGAAGATGAAGTTATTACATTACGAAACGAAGGCTGATCCGAATAAAGGATACTTAGCTCAAATTTCTTGTCCCACATATTAAAGAATTTTTCCATCTTTCTGTTTTTCTTAAAAGCAACAACTCCTGCCTGATAGTACGTAGGTTTATAATTATGGTTTTTAAAGGGTACATTAGCTGCAGCTAAATCAAATTTTTTTAGAATTAAGAATATTTCTGAAATTTCACCGTTTATTATAGTGTCACAATCCAGATATATAGTTTTTTGATAAGGTGAATTTCTCATTGAGTAATTTTTATCAGCAAAACTATACTTAGGTTTTTTAATTATATGGACTGAATTGAATAAATCCAGCTCAATTTTAGAATAATTTTTCTCATCAATAAAAAGAGAAACACTAATGTTTTTATTATATTGACGTAATGATTTTACTGAAATTATTGCTTCATCTAAAAATAATTTTTTACCTGTCGCACAATAAATGACACCATTCTTGGGGAGTTCTTCTCCAGTCATATTTAAAATAGTCTAAGCAATTATTAAATAATGCTAATAATCATTAAAATAAATCTTTTTTTAGTTATAATATAAGATTATTTCACTAGAATCTAATTTCCAAACTTTTTTTTTCTCTGATAGCTATTTCAATTAAGTCTTTCCAAAGAATTTATAAATAGCTCGGCCTTTTTTTGTTTTACCTATTACTATTGACTCACTTAAGCAAGAATTTTCAATTATCATCTTTATTATATGATTTGAATCGAAATCTTGAAATGTTTTCGGATATTGAATTTCTTTCTTATGAGGTAAACAAAAAAGTAATTCTTTCATATTGATTCTCCTCAAAAAGTCAAAAAATTTCATATAAGATTCTTCTGATCTTAAATAATGATGAAACCTATTTAATAAAAGCACGATGTCGAATTTTAATTCTTGATTTTTGTTATATTCCAAAATAGATTCAGGAATAATCTTAAATTTCTTCTTTTCAACTTTTTTTATTTTTTTCAGTAAATATAAATACTCTGGATTCTCTTCGACTGCATAACAGTCAAATCCTTCTTGCTCAAATTTAAGACAAAAGAATCCAGTCCTTGCACCTATATTAAGGAGAGTACCATTAGAATTGTGAATATTCTCCTTTAAAATCTCAAAGGGTATATCACCCTTTTTGAAGGAAATATTTTGTAGGTCAACGTGTGAAAAAATTTTAGTACTGTCTCTTTGATGAATTTTGAAAATTTTTATTAGTTTTCTTCTAAAATCCATCCATTTTTTATGTCTTATAATTATTATTACTGGAATTTCCGGAAAATTAAGCATTTTGGCTATCGAAAGCCTGTTTTTACCGTGACAAATCAAATATTGACCATCTCTTCCAATATCTATTGATATATTATCTAAAGTTGTTTTTATATCTGTTCGTGCAAACCATCCTTTTGAAATAGAAAGTTTGTTTTTTGGTTTAATGCCATTTTTCTTAATTTCATAATATAATTTTTCAAATTTTTCAAATTTTTCAACAATTCTCTTTTTAATCTTATCCAAATCTTTTGCATTACCTTTTGACATTTCAAATTTATAGTATTTTGTCAATTCCCAATTTTTTCCTTCTTTGAATCTCTCCTTGAAACCTTGATAGAAAACAGAGTTTTCAAATGATGTTTTCGGTAAATCCCAATCTCCATTTAGTATCCAATTATAATTCTTCCATTTATCGACTCTAATCTCTGAAAAATATTGTAAATCTTCGGGATTTACCCAATATAATTTTTTAAAATATAATTTACCATATACTAATCGAAACTTTAACATTAAGTATTTTTTTTCAATTAAAAACTTGAGATTAGATAGGATATAATAGCCGGATACCAATATTTTTCCAATAGTACTCTGCTTTTCTTTTAAATTAATTTTTTTTTTAATAATAAGTCTAAAATTACTGAATAGACTATTTAAGAATTTTTTCTTCATAATCTACTTTTAAATTAAAAATGATATGTTCTATTCTTTAAATTTGTCAAATTTTTAGTTCTTTAATAATTAAGTTTGAATAACTATATTATATTTCCTTATTTCTATTTACTCAAAAATGTAGTAAAAGATTTTAAATAAAAACAATTATTTCCATAAAAAAAAATCTTAATAGTATTTTTGGCAGAAGTATTATGGAAAACGAAATAATCTCAATTTTAGAGGAAAATATTAAAGTAAAAGAAGAACTTAAAAATCAAACTTCCATTATCACAAAAATTGCCAAAGAAATAATAAATGCTTATAAAAGAAAAAAAAAAGTAGTACTATTTGGAAATGGTGGGAGTGCAGCTGATGCTCAACATATAGCAGCTGAGTTTGTGGGTAAATTCTATAAAGATCGTAGATCTCTTCCATCTCTAGCATTTCATACAAATACATCAGTGGTAACTGCTATTGCAAATGATTATGGGTATGATATAATATTTGAAAGACAAGTGGCTTCATTTGTAGAAGAAGGAGATATTGCTATTGGAATTAGTACTTCTGGCAATTCTCCAAATGTGATTAAAGGTTTATTGAAAGCTAAAGAGAAAGGAGCCATAACAATAGGTTTTACTGGCCAAAAACCAAATAAAATTGAAGAAATAACTGATCTTTGTTTAAAAATACCCTCCACAGATACTCCACGAATTCAAGAAGGACATATAACTGTAGGTCATATTATTTGTTATTTAGTAGAGGAAGAACTTTTTGGGTAATCGATAATCTATGAAATATATCGCAGTTTCTGTACATGCCTTAGAAGACTTTTCAGTAGATCTTTTAAGAGGATTAGAAGGCTTCGATTATATTCATGTAGATGTTATGGATGGTAAATTTGTTAATAATATAAATAATAATCTCCATGTTTTTCGAATAATAAAAGAGACTTATAATACTCCTATAATCGCCCATTTAATGGTAGTTGACCCTTGTGATTATATTAAAAAAATCATAACTTATATTGATATATTTTTATTTCATTTTGAAATTGGCACCAAAAGGGATGTCATTATAAAAGAAGTAAAAAAAAATAATAAAAAGGTTGGTCTCGCTATAAACCCCGGGACTGTCATTTCTGAAATTATACCATACTTAAATAAAATCGATATTATCTTAGTGATGAGTGTAAAACCTGGATGGTCAGGCCAGAAGTTTCTAATTAGTTCTGTAGAGAAGGTAAATAAATTAGCTGAATATAAGAATAAATATGATTTTATTATTGATATTGACGGTGGAATAAATTTAACAAACGCAAAATTATTAAAAAATACAGATATTTTAACAAGCTCAAGCACCATTTTAAAAGCTCAAGATCCCAATAAAATTATTGAATTGCTTAGATTTTCTGATGAAAAAGAGTGAAAAAGAGAAGGCAATTTTCTTAGATCGAGATGGTGTAGTTAATAAAGAAGTAGGTTATCTTTCCAGTCCAAAAAATTTTGAATTTATTGAGGGATCAATTGAAGCTTTAAAAATTCTAAAGCGGAAAGGTTTTTTACTTATTGTTATTACCAATCAAGCTGGTATAGCACGGGGGTATTTTCCAGAAAAAACTCTTGAGAGGATACATGATAAGATGATTAAAAGATTAAAGCAAAATGGAGTTGAATTAGATGATATTTATTATTGTCCTCACCATCCCGATTTTAGTGGTCCATGTGATTGTAGGAAACCAAATCCAAGAATGATTTTAAAAGCTGTATTAAAACATAATATTGATTTAACTAGTTCATATATGGTTGGAGATACTTTAAATGATGTTCAAACAGGAAAAAATGCAAAATGTAAAAAAGTTTTAGTTTTAACTGGTTATGGGAAAGAGGAACAAAACGAAATTGGTCAGATAATACCGGACATGATATTTAAAAACTTAAAAGAATTTGCTATAAATATATAAAATCAAATATTAATTTATTCACTAAATGTAATCGTGATATATCATGAAGTTTTTTATAGACACTGCTAATTTAAAACAAATAAAAGAAATGCTAGAATTAGGAATAATCGACGGAGTTACTACAAACCCTACCCTTTTAGCTAGGGAAGGCGCTGAGCCAATTGATCAACTAAGAAAAATATGTGAATTAGTTGATGGTCCTGTCAGTGGAGAAGTTATTGGATTGGATACAGAAGAAATGGTTAAAGAAGCTCGTGAATTAGCTAAAATTGCCCCCAATATTGTGATCAAGATTCCCTTTACAAAAGAAGGTATTAAAGCTGTTAAAATTCTTGAACCAGAAGGAATTAAGACAAACGTAACTCTTGTATTTTCGCAGAATCAGGTTTTAATTGCTGCTAAAGCTGGAGCTTCTTATATAAGTCCTTTCATAGGAAGGTTAATGGATAATGGTCAGAATGAAATTGATTTTCTTTGGGAATGTATGGACATTTTAAATGCTTATGATTTTAAATCTGAATTAATTGTTGCTTCAGTGAGAAACACGCGCCATGTTATTGAGTCTGCAAAAGTTGGAGCTCATATTGCTACTATTCCATTTGCTGTTCTTGAAAAAATGTTCAAACATCCTAATACTGATCAAGGATTAGAAGATTTTCTTAAAGATTGGGAAAAATTACAAAATGAATTAAAAAAATGAATAAATAATATGGCTCTTATAGATGGGATTTCTAAATGGAAAAATAAGAAAGTGTTAGTTATTGGGGATGCCTTAATAGATAAGTATATAATCGGATATACAGATAGAATCTCTCCTGATGCACCCGTTCCGAATGTAAAAATAGAGAATACTAGTGTTTATATTGGAGCAATTGGACTAGTACTACAATATATTAAGTCTTTAGGAGGAATTCCTGAAGTTTGTACTATTATTGGTAATGATTTTGAAGGTGAGTTTTTTTTAAAAAGGATTGAAGAGTTAAAAGTAGAGTCTTCTGGAATTATTGTAGAGGAAAAGATAAAAACCCCCCAAATAACTCGAATAAAAGCTATGAATCAACATCTTTTACGTTTAGAAACAAATTATAATGGTATATTTTCTCAAAAAATAAGAGACAAATTTAAAGATCTCATTGCTAATGCGTCTCAAGATTTAGGTGCAATATTAATTTTAGATTATGGCTTAGAAGGTATTTTTGAGGATCTGTTTATTCAGAAATTAATACGTTTTTTAAAGGAAAAATTTAAAAAAATACCTATAATTGCCCGTCCTACTAAATTTAATTACTATCTATACGAAAATGTGGATTTAATTAGGATGAATCTTCAGAAAGCATTGGATACGTTTTCTATCGATTGTTGCAATGAAACAAGTATCACTATTGCTGGTAAAAGGATTTTAAACTCATCTAAATGTAAAAATCTCCTATTGAATTATTTAGAAACTGAATCTTTTCTTTTCTCAAGTGAAATCGAAAAAGTAGAAAAATTTAATCCTATTTTAAAACAACCAGTCAGAAGTTATGTGGCTGTTGGTAGTGTTATTATGGCCGTATTAGGATTATCATTAGCATCTGGAATTTCTGTTGCAGATGGAGTAAAACTTGCACTTTATGCAGCCTCACTTACTGCTACTCTACCTCCTGTTGAATTCTATAAAGCTGAAAAACTTCATAATTTTGTATTAACTGAAATGAATAAAAAGTAATTAACTCATTAATGTATTAGAATGGATTTATCTAAAGCTGATGAGCAGACAATCTTAACTGATATACTGGATATTAAAAAAGATATTTTAAGAATGATATACGAAGCTCAATCAGGCCATCTAGGTGGTTCGTTATCATGTGCTAATATAATCTATCTCCTTTATAACAATATTATGAGAATAAATCCCAAAAATCCTTTATGGAAAGAAAGAGATATATTCATTTTAAGTAAAGGGCATGCAGCCCCTGCGCTTTATGCAGTCTTATCCAAATTAGGATATATAAAAAGAGAAGAATTATTCACATTAAGACAATTTGGCTCGAAATTACAAGGCCATCCCGTTAAAAATTCAGAAATTGGAGTAGAGATATCAACTGGATCTTTAGGAATGGGATTATCTATTGGAGTTGGTTGTGCTTTAGCTGCTAAATTAAATAATACACAAAAGTTTATATATGTTCTTTTAGGTGATGGAGAACTAAATGAAGGGGCTATTTGGGAAGCTGCAATGTCTGCTAGCCATTATAAATTAGATAATTTAATAGCGATCGTAGACCGTAATGGAATACAAAGCGATGGTTCAACTGAAGAAGTAATGGCTCTAGAACCATTAGCAGAAAAATGGAAAGCTTTTGGTTGGGAGGTTATTGAAACAGATGGGTCAAATCTTAAAGAAATGTTAGATGGATTTGAAAGTTCTAAATCTATAATCGGTAAACCAAAAGTCATTATATCTTATCTAATTAAAGGTTCTGATGTTTCATTTATGCAACATACTAAAGAATTCCATGGTCAAGCCCCAACTACAGAAGAATATAATGCGGCTCTTAAAGAATTAGAAAATATCAAGATAAGATTGAAAAGGGGGGATAATTAAATGGCTGAACCAGCTCTTAGGGACACTTTTGGAGATTATTTAGTTGAAATAGGAAAAAAAAATAATGATATTGTTGTTTTAGATGCTGATTTATCCTCCTCTACAAGAACATTTAAATTCGCTAAGGCATTTCCTAATCGATTTTATAATATGGGAATTGCTGAACAAAATATGTTGGGAACTGCATTAGGTTTTGCAATATCTGGGAAAATTCCAGTAGTAAGTGGATTTTCTATGTTTACAACAGGAAGAGCGTGGGAATTTATTAGATTTGCGGCTCATGACAATTTAAATTTTAAGATCATAACTACACATGGAGGTATTGTTGGAGAGGATGGGAGTACGCATAATGCCTTAGAAGATTTAAGTATAATGGCATCTCTCCCCAATTTAAATATCTTAATCCCTTCAGATAATATTGAATTAGTTGAAATTTTAGAATATATATTCAAATCTGAAGAACCATTTTATGTGAGATTACCCAGAGGTTCATTCTCTAAAATTCACGAAGATAACTATAAATTCTGTCTCGGAAAGCCTGATATCATAAAAGAAGGGAAAGACATTTGTTTAATTGGAACTGGATATGGAAGTTTATTAGCATTAAAATCTGCAGAATTAATTGAACAACAACGAAAAACTTCGATTAAAGTAATAAATTTTCCAACTATTAAACCAATTGATGAAAAATCTCTATTAAATGAGATAGAATCTGTCAAAGCAATTGTTATAATAGAAGAACACAATATTTATTGTGGTTTTGGAAGCATTATCGCTAGAATTGTTTCTAATAATAACCCAAAAATTATAAAATTCGTTGGAATAAATGATTGTTTTGGTGAATCAGGAAAAAGAGAAGTCTTACTAAATTCTTACGGTTTAAATGAGAATGCAATTATAGAACAAATAAAAAAAATTATTTAATTTTTAAATTAGATTTCTGTTTTTAAATTAGTGCGGTAAAAATCCCATATCATTTAAAGCTTCCAGAATAATTTTTTTACTTTCTTCAACAGCTTGCTTGTCTGTTTCGACTATTATATCCGCATGATCTGGTTCCTCGAATGGATGATCAATTCCAGTAAAATCTTTGATCTCTCCAGCTCTAGCTTTTGCGTACATTCCTTTAATATCTCGATTTTCGCATTCTTCAAGAGAACATTTAACATACACAAGAATATATTCTCCAATCTCTTCTCGAGAATAAGCTCTAATTTTATTATATGGTGATACAAATGAAGCAAGAACAGCAACACCATTGCGGGTTAAAAGTTTGGCAACAAATGTTACTCTTTCAATGTTCATATTTCGGTCTTCTTCAGTGAAACCTAAGTCTTTTGTTAGACTTTTTCGAACAATATCTCCATCAAGTCTTTCTACTTTCATCCCTCTTGCTTTTAAATCCTCAGCAACAGCATTTGCAAGCACAGTTTTCCCAGAACAGGGAAGTCCAGTAAACCATAACGTAAAGCCTTTATATTCCATTTTCATTCTCTTTGCTTTTTTAAAATTTTATAACAGTACCTTCCATATCGTTAGGAATTTCAAAACCTAATATTTTTAGAGATGTTGGAGCAATATCAAGTATACTTTTAGTTCCTAAATTATTCCCCAATTTCTTCATAGGGTTATATAAAACATAAACACCAAACCAATCATGTACAGCATCATCAGGTCCAGTGTCGTTTTCATCTAAATACATTGAATCATAACCTACTGTTCCAGCGGATCTCCAATTTAAGTTATCAAAATAGACCATTAAGTCTGGTGGATTTCCATTTATAGACTCAAACAATTCTTCGGGTTTATATACAATTGTATTCATTGGATTACCATTATTATCTTTTATTGATTTCAGTTTTTTTATAATTACATCTCTCATTTTCTCATAATCTTTTCTTTTAATAATTCCATGAGGTTCTCTCCCTTCAACATTTAGAAAAATTCTTGCATAGTAACCTCCCCATCCCCACGCATAAGTATTATCCCAATCAATTTCAGCGTTTGCTAATCTCGTTCCTGGTTTTGGTCTAACTTTAAATTTTAGTAATCCTAAATCTTCAAGAGCCATATTTACACATACTAAACCTTTCATTGCTTTAGCGCCATGATCAGATACAATCATGGTAATTGTATTTTCATCAGTTAAATCTAAGATTTCTCCAACTTCTTGATCTAAGTATTGATAATATTTTCTCATTTCATTTTCAAATCTATTGCCGGGTTCATGTTTGGGGTGTTTTTTATCATAAAATTTCCAAAATGCGTGGTGAAATCTGTCTAATCCAATAATTACAAATTTAAAATAATCCCAATCCTTATTTTGCATCAAATATTTAACGGTTTTAAATTGAACTTTTGTCATTTCATAAATTTCTTTCAATAAAATTGTTTTATCTTCCACTCTGAAATTTACATCCAAAATGTATTTTCCAACTTTTTCTTTAATTTCTTCTTTTAATATTGGAGGATATGTATAGCTTGATGTTATATCAGGTGTAATAAACCCAGAAACAAGATAGCCATTCAATGGTTGAACGGGATATGTTGGAGGTAAGCCCAAAATGCAAGATTTTAAACCTTTTTCTGTTAGAATTTCCCATACTTTAGGTTCTTTGATATTATAGGAAGTAGCAATCCAATAATCATCATATAAATTCTCTTTTCTATGCCTAAATCCATATAATCCCAATGTTCCGGCTTTCTTACCAGTCGACATAACCATCCATGCTGGAATAGTAATCGGTGGATTACATGATCTTAATTTTCCATAAACTCCATTTTCTACCATTTTTTTTATATTAGGGCAATCATCAAAGAAATCTTCGAATAATGTTCTAGGTGTAGCGCAATCTAATCCTATAATGACTAATTTTTTCTTGTTTGGGATCATTATTCACTATAGCTCTTAGTTTTTAATTTAAAATTGGAATATAATTTAAGAAACAAATGGATGTTCATATTTTAATATGACTTCTGCGATTTCGGGACGCATTACTTCTGGGCTCGGTGCTTTTCCCGATTGTAATGCAGCACGTATTTCTCTTCCAGCAAAGAATCTTTGCATTTCTGGTGGATGTGGACAAATTTTATCATTTACTATTGAATTACATTTATTACATTTTGAAAATGATCTAAATTTAATTGGTTCTATACCAAGATCAGGGAATAGATCAAATATTTTGTGAGCATCATAAGGTCCATAATAATCACCGACTCCCGCATGATCTCGTCCAATAATAATATGATCACAACCAAAATTCTTTCTAGTAATTGCATGAAAGATTGCTTCTTTAGGTCCAGCATATCTCATCTCTGTTTCAAATGTACTTAAGACAACTCTATCTTTAGGATAGTATTCCTTTATTAAAGCTTGATATGATTTTATTATTACTTCATCCAAAAAATCTCCAACTTTTTTCTTTCCAATCACTGGATTGATAAATAAGCCATCTACATAAGTTAATCCTGCTTTTTGAACATATTCGTGACCTAAATGAGGGGGATTCCTTGTTTGAAATGCTACTACTCTATCCCAACCTTTCTGTTTGAATAATACTCTTGTTTCAATAGGTTTCAGGTATAAATCAAGAAAAACTGGTTTAGGTTCGTTAATTAAAAATATTTCACCACCAATGAATTTTTCCTTATATTTAAAAACATTGTAAACTCCTGGATGGTTCTTATCTAACGTGCCGTATACTTTATCAGAATATTCTTTTTTATTGTAATCATAAATTGACTCTATCTTCATTAATGCTATAGGTGTTCCACTATCGTTTGTAAGAATTATTTTATCATCAGCACTTATATCCTTGATTTCCTCTTCTGAAACATCCAGTGTAATCGGAATTGACCATGCTACATTGTTTTCTAAATACATGTGCTCAAGAACATAATGGTAATCATTTTCATTCATAAATCCTTCTAATGGGCTAAACACACCAAAAGATATATTTTTAATCACCTTTAGTGTTTCTGGTTTGACGCTTATCTTTTCAAATTCAGCAACTTCTGCTAAAATTCTTTCTTTTTCGAATTTTGGCAATTCTTTATTAACTAAAGTCCCACCATGCGGTTGAATCATTATCTCTTTTCCCTTTCATTAATTGGTTTTATATTTTAAATTGATTATTTTTATTTTAATCAATATATCCTAAATCTCTTAGACGTTGTTTTACTTTTTCTTCTTCTTCCTTAGTAAAGGCACTTGTAGTTCGTTCATCTTCTTCAATAGAAGATAAGATTTGTCTAAGAACATATGTAACATAGCTAGAAACACTTGAAAAACCAGTGCCTTTCATCCTGTTTTTTATTTTTTGAACAAGAGGCTTAGGAATCGATACCGTTGTATATTCAACCTTATTTTCTTCCTCAGACATATAAATTTCAACTTTACTTTTTTCTTTATTTTTGATAAAATAAATTTAGTATTTAATTAAATATAATTATATATCATTAAAAAACTTTTTTTTTACTGGCAGAATTCAGTTGTATTTTTATGAGAAAAAACAAGGTAATTATAGTTTTGAAATATTTCTGCCCTTAAGATAATTATCAATAGAAAAATATAACTCATTTGAAAGAACTGAATCTGAGCATTTTTTAATGAATGTATTATAGCCATTTTTCCCGATCTCCTCTCTAATGACTCGATTATAGGCCAATTTATGAATAGCATTTGATAATGATCTTGGATCAGCCGGTTTGCAGAAATAGATGTTTTGTTCTTTTCCAAATAATTCAAGATTAGCTGAACTTAAACGTGTTATAACTGGAAGCCCCATACCAAGAGCCTCATATACTTTATTAGTAACACACCAATTTGATTTTTTTGAATTTCCAAATATCCCTAAACTAATATCAATTTTCGACATATTTTCCATAAATTCCTTAAAAGGAAGAAATCCTAAGATATTTAAGTTACTTAAATTGTATTTTTCCTTTTGTCTAATAATGTGATCAAGTTTAGATCCTCTTCCCATCATTAAGAATTTAATATTTTCATCATCCTTTAAAATCTTAGCAGCTTCGACAATATATTCCACTCCATGTATTGGAATGTATGATCCCCAATATCCTACGATAATTGGGTATTCAAATCTTTTTTCTTTTTTCCTGGGATAAAAGATTGATTCATTAGTACCAAGATACATACTATAACATTTCCTCTTTTTAACATTAAACCGTTTCTGAAAATGATTAAGCTGTGCTTGAGTTAAAAAAAATATCATATCCGACAAGAAAAGCTCAATTTTGTCATAAAAATAAGATTTCAAATACTGAAATGTGCTAATTTTATTATAATTACGATCTAATTTAAAATAAAGACCAGAAATGTCAAATTTATTTATTAACGGAATTCTTTTTAGTTTTGTTAATAATTTTAAAAAAAGAATTATTGGTGAAAAGAAATCAGAGAAGTAAATTATTGCATCTATTCTTTCTTTTAAAATTCTATGAAAAACTCTTTTAAACTTTTTTAAAAAGAAAAATCTCTCCCTTTTAGTAAGTTGATATTTAATTACCTCCACATTTTTTTTCAATAAAAGGTTTGCAAATTTAACACTTCTAGAAACATTTTCATTATAAAATCCAATATATATGATCTTTTCCAAACTGCTTCGCAATATTTAAATACCTAAATTTGAATTGAGAATGTAATTGATTTATTTTTTAAAAATTTTTTTTAAAAAGCCTAATCCTTTTCGAATTGTTCTATGACTGAATGTTGGTTTATCAAAAAAAGTTTCTATTCTTTCAATGTCAGAACGAGTAAGTATTTTTAAAAATATGTTTAAAGTTAAAAAAATTATTAGAAATGTCCCTAAAGAAAAGAAATTAAATTTTTCAAAAAAAGTCAGATTTAAAGTTTGAAGTATCATTAAATTGAGGTTATTTAAGAATAGGGTCTCCATTATTAGAGAAATAATAACTGCAATGAAAAAAATAGAAAACTGAAGAAGTGTCATTTTAGCATCTACTTTTATTTTAAGAATTCTTAAAGTAGCTACAAGAATGAAGATTGTTGTTATACAATTTATTATAATTATTCCTACAATTGCCCCTATAACTCCAAAATAAATTAATCCAAATAAAAAAAAAGAAAGACTGGCTATAGTAAGAACAAAATTTATAGGTATTAAATTTTTTACTTTTTCACTAGCTTTTAAAAGACTGAAAAAATATGTGACAGGCACTCTAAATGCTATTGATATTAAAATCAGTTTTACTAATAATGAAAATTTTAGATAGGATGCACCATAGATAAAAGAGAGATAAAAATCAGTAAAGAATATCAAGAATCCAGTAATTACTAATTGCATAAATATCATATATTTTAACAGTACTCTATAAGTTCTATCGATTTGATCATGCTTTTTAGTAGCGTATAAGCCAGCAAAAGAGATTATTAGTGGCTTATTCAATGCTCCAATTGAACCTGTTGAAACTTCCCTATAATGATTACCTATATTATATCCAGTTACAAAGTCAGTAGTCCCAAATATCCCTATTGTTTGAACTCTAATCTCACCAGCAAATCTATCAAGTAAATTTGTAATACTCAAATGAGTTCCGTAAATAGATATATCCTTTATAGTTTCTTTCAAAGTATGTATTTCATCTTCAACATCTCTAAATTTAGATCTTAAATAAAAAATTGATACGAGAGCATTAATTATAAAAGGTATAGCTGCGGTAATAATATTAATTAGAACAATTGTCTCTAATTGAACATCATAAAAGAAAATTATACAAAATATTAACAAAAAAATGTTGAAAAGATTTTTAATCATAATAAGAATTAAAACGAAATTAAATCGATTAAAGCTTACATTCATTTCACCGATCATTTTGTCAATTCCATCAATTAAGATAAGAGGAGAGAGTAAAACTAATAAATGTTCATATTTAAATAAATTAACTGAGAATAAATTAGAGAAGAATATAAACACTATTATACTAATAACAAAAGCTACTGTTAAAATAGATATCCTAATGATGAATGCATTTTTTATAAAGGATTTCAGTTTTGCTTTCTGGTTTAAAGCTAAATATCTCGGAATATAATAATTTAGAGAAGCAGATAATCCGGGAGGTATGAAACCTAATATAGTTAAAATTATCATTAAATATGATGTAGCTAGTATTAAATATCCCCATTCATCCTGTGTAATTAATCTAGCAACCATAAAAGAAGTAACCATTGAAGAGAAATAATTACTATAAGTAATTATAAAGGAGAGGACTGAATTTTTAGCTAAAATTCTTTGTTCAACAGTAATTTTTCGTCTTTCTTTAGTATTTCCATTACTTGACATAATTACATTTAAGTAAGAATTAAAAATTAAAATATATCAAATCAGAGGTTTTTATAAACATAGATAGCTTTTATAAACACATTTTTGTTTTAATCAATTTTAGAGAATAAATGAAAATATTCATTTAGGTTTTTAGAAATTTTTTTTATAAAACAAATAATAATCTCCTTAAAAACTACATAAAAAACTTCAAAGTAACACAGTAGATTAAATAATGCTTCCAAACATTATCTTAATTATAATAGATGCTATGAGAATGAAAAATGTTTCATTCTATGGATATAATAAATCAACCACTCCTAATATTGATAAATTTGCTTCAGAAAATATAGTATTTAAGAATGCATTCTCTACAATTAATACAACTGATCCTTCCTTAATTTCTCTACTTACAGGGCAATACCCAAGTAGTCATGGTTTAACATCTCATGGAAATAAAGTAGATGATACAGAAATTGAGGTTTTGAATAGATTAAGGTCAGATTTTTTGCAAGAAATTTTAGCTAGAAAAGGTTATAATTCAATTTGCATAGATTTTATAAAAAGAATGTACCATGAAGGATTTGACGATTTTCTGTCAAGATATCAGGATCCATCTTTTAAAGGAAATATTAAAAAAAAGCTTAAATTATTTTCCCCTAAGATATTAGAATTTATTAAAAAGGTAGCTGTTAAATCTAGAATTAAATCTGGATATTCATCAAGAAATTATAAACCATTAAAATATACAAGGGATATACATTATACAAAAATTGCTCAAGACAAGATAATTGAATTTTCAAAAAAAAAATCACCTTTTTTTATTTTCTTACATTATTGGGGTGTTCATATGCCTTATGAACCTCCAATTGATGATTTAAAAGAATTAGAAGATTGGACTTATGAAAGTGATTGCACAATCGATTGGATATTAGAAAGTATCAATGGTTTATGGAAGTCACGATTAAAAAAGTTCACAACGGGTATTAAATCGTGTAAAGAGATGTTACTAAGATATGATGCCTGTATTAAATTTGTTGATAAAGAAATTGGAAAAATATTAAAAATTTTGAAACAACAAAACATATATGATAATACCATAATTTTAATTACTTCTGATCATGGTGAGAGTCTTTTAGAACACGAAATCTATTTTGATCATCATGGTCTTTATGATGTGAGCATTCGTGTTCCACTCATTATTAGACTTCCTAACTATAACCATAAAATTATTGATAATTTTGTACAACATATTGATATTACACCCACTCTTTTAGATTATCTAGGAATATTACATACACAGGATTTAGATGGAAAATCTCTTTTAGATGTAATTGAAAATGTAGACGATTTGAGGGAGTTAATCTTTATCGAAGAATATCATACACAACAAAAAAAAGCTATTAGAACAAAAAAATACAAATATATTTATTCAGATTCAGAAAAGAATGCTTTATGTGAGTATTGTGGTAAAATTCATGGTGGTATTGAAGAATTATATGATCTTGAAAAAGATCCAAATGAAATTCAAAATTTAGTATCTGAAAAGCCTGAAATTGTGAAACTTTTTAAAGATTTATTAAGAATAAAATTTTCTCAAATTACAGAGAGAACTAAAATAAGTAATATAATTAAAGATCTTAAAAAAACTAAGAAAATTCAGTGAATTTCTTTCATTTAAATCTAATAATACCAATGCCATATATTTTTTCATTCCTAGTATAAGATTTTTCTCTCCCAATAATTTCTTCAAAATCAAAATTATTTTTTATCTCATTCCAGAATATATGTACTTGACAATTTAATCTAGGTTGTTGAACAGTAATATCATGGAATGCAACTAAACCATTTTTCTTGACAAGAGGACTATACATTTCAAAATCTTTTTTTACACCATTATATGTATGATCTCCATCAATAAAGAGAATATCAATCTTTCTTTTGTTTATTATCTTCTTCACTTTTAATAATGTAGAAGGATTATGAGAATCCTTCCTAATAAAAGTGATTTTTTGATTCTTAAGTTTAAATGATTTATAAAATATTTTAAATGGTCGAGGATATCCACCTCCATGGATACCTCCTGGTAAATCTAGACTTATAATATGTGAATTACTATTAGAAAATTTTGTTAATAAAAATAAAGAACCTCCTCTGGCAGTCCCAATTTCGAGAACTAATTTTGGGCGTTCTTTTGCTATAATTTTAATAAATTTGCTTATTTCTTCTTTGTTTTGAAATGTTCTAAATATAATTTTAAAAAGTAATCTTTTAATTGGAGTATACTCGTAATATAAACCTAAATTAATGTAATCTTCAAAGTTTTTGCATCTTGATACTTCTATTTTAAGATCTATACTGGCAAGAATTGATAGAATATAAAATATTAATAATCTAATTTTAGCAACGATATTACGAAATAATCTATTGTTAAAACTTCCATTTTTGATTGTAATTAAAAATTTATTAATATATCCTTTCATCATCGATGTGATATCAACCTGATTTGAATATGTTATAAAATCATATTTTGTTTTTTAATTTCTTTAAAACTAGAATTTTATACTATAATACTTTTTTTCTTATTATTAAGTTAATTTTTGTGAATTTTAATCAAATAAAATCCTAAATTTGAGAAAAATATAAGAAAAAAAGTGAATTTATAGAATTTGTAAGAAGTGATAATTTTTGATTGTTAGTTAATATGTAATTATAAAAAAATAGGAAAATGAATTGAAGGTCATAATTTTAGCTGGTGGATGGGGTACTAGACTTGGTCGTCGAACAGAGTTAATTCCAAAACCAATGGTACGAATAGGTAACAAACCTATGCTATGGCATATCATGAAAATCTATTCTTATTATGGTTTCAATGATTTTGTTATATGCTTAGGTGTAAAAGGAGATATTATTAAGGACTATTTCTATCACTATGAATATTATAACAATGATTTTGCAATAGATCTGAAAAAAAAAAATATTGAAATTTACAGTAATAGTGATGAAACAAATTGGAAAATTTCTTTAATAGATACTGGCATAAACACACTTAAAGGTGGAAGAATAAAAAGAGTTGAGAAATATTTAAATCCTGATATAAATATGGTAACTTATGGAGATGGGGTAGCAGACATAAACATTAAAAATTTAGTCGAATTCCATAAATCTCATAATAAAATCTTTACCATTACGGGAGTTCATGCTCCTGCTCGTTTTGGAGAACTTACTGAAGAAGATGGAGAATTAAAATCTTTTCAGGAGAAACCTCAAACTTCAGTTGGGTTAATAAATGGAGGTTTTATGGTTTTTAATAATAAATTTTTAGATTATATAACACCTGATGAAGACTGTGATTTAGAATATGGGATATTGGAGGATTTAACTTCCAAGGGAGAAGTTATGGTTTATAAACATGAAGGTAATTGGGCATGTATGGATCATGAAAGAGATTTGGATCATTTAAATAAATTATGGAATAATAACCAAGCATTTTGGAAGATTTGGTAGTGCTAAGAATCTTTCTGAATAAAAAAAAGCACAAAATCTTCTTGGATATAAAAGAAAGAGTCTTAGAAACGATTAAAAAATACACAAAATTTGATAACTCAGATGTTTATTATAGATTTAGCTATTAATTTATTGGAGTTTATAATTAGTTTATTAAATCTATTAAAAAATATCTATGTTATTTTAATATTAATTTTTATAATATTTTCTATTCATTTGTTTTTATATGTTCTAAGAGATAGGAAATACCTTAGATTTTTTAAGAAATATTATGATCCAGAATCGATCTCATTAAATGATTTAAAAAGTAAACCTCAAGTAAATATTATTATACCTGCTTGGAAAGAAGGACAATTATTTAAAGAATGTCTTTGCTCATTAAATAATTTATCTTATCCCAATTTAAAAATAATTGTAAACGCAGGGGGTAATGAAGAAACCCTTGAAATTGCTAATTCTTTTAAGAAATTTGATAGATTTATTATCTTACACCAAAAAGGTGGAGCTGATAGGCCTTCACTGGGAAAAGTAAAAGCAATAAATGAATGTATTAAATATATCAATGAAGGGATAGTATATTTTATTGATGCAGACAGTTATCTAAATGATGAAATTTTATTAAGAGTAATCTATCCGATAATTAATCTTAATGAAGATCTCGTAGTCGGGGGAGTTAGACCTATAAAAAGTCAAGAGAATAATGATTTTGTAAAATATTTATTATTCGATAGATTTACATCTTTTCGATTTAAATATTCAAGATATTCTAATAATAAAACAATTACTGGTCAAAATTTTTGCTTAAAATATGAAATCATAAAATCAATTGGGCTATTTACAGAAAATCAGAATATAGCTACCGACCGCTCAATGGGCTTTGATACTTTTTCTAAAGGATATAAAGCATATCAGTTAAGAGATTATCGTCATAGAATATATGTAGATTATTCAGGGACTATAAATGAATATATACGTCAGAAAACTATATGGATTGAAAACTCTCTTATATATTCTTATAAATATAAAAAAATAAGATTAATCAAGTTTTTTTTGTTATATTTTATTTCATTAGTTATCCTAATATTTCCATTTCTTTACTTTTTAGATTTTGGTTTATTCTTTATAGGGTCTTTAATTCTCTTATACTTTTATCTGATTAAGATTCGAAAGTTTTTATTTTTCATTTCGTTAGTTGATAAAAAGAATTATGAGAAGTATTCTTTTATCTTTTTTTTAAAATTGATTTTTTTTTTATATATTGATGCTTTTATCATTATCAGAATTCCTATACATTATATTTTTTTCAAAGGAAAACTTAAAAAGAAAAGTAGCTAATTTTGTGAATTTGTTTCTTTTAAAAAAAATTCCAAGAGTTATTGTATATGGAGAAGTGCTTCGAAAAACCTAGTTTGTACTTTACATTCTCTCCAATAAATTTTTTTCCAATTTTTTCGAATAGGGTAGTCTTTTTCTGTCAATGTTATGTTTTCATATGGAACTTTTGTAAACTTCCACTGTTTTATATATATATATTTCTTAATCAATTTGTCTATACAACTAAAGTAATAATTAATTTGATCAGGTCGCATTTCATGGAAAGAAGATATATTAATAAATAAATTGACACTTTTTGGAGGAAGTAAATCAAGTTGATTAGGTAGAAAAAATGCTATGCGAGATTTCTCAAATTCACCTTTGATCTCGTTATACGAATTAAATGTTCGAAATTTAAAAACTACTTCATTTTTAAATTGATTCGAAATATATTTTTCAGCTATAAATAGAGCAGGGGGTATATCAACAAATATATATTTTATATTCGGTAATAATTTTAAAAAAACATAAGCGGTGCGCCCATACCCTGAGCCTAATTCCAAAATAGAGTTAATCTCGTCTTTTTTAATATGATCCATAACCGATTTATACTCTAATACAGAATTAGCAAGATCTTGAGTAATTAACTTTTTCTTTCTAAAAAGTTTTATAGGATTTCCCTCTAATGGTTCATCCAATTTATTAAAAATATTTTCGCCACCATTTCTTGAAACAAATTCCCAAATCATATAAGTTAATAAAATATATTTAAACGTTTTAAGGGATGATAAATTTTTATTGCCAATCTTAAAAAATGATCGAAAACTACGGAAAAAATTAATAAAAATTAAATGACGAGGAAGTTTTGATAATAAAAAATCAAATTGATCTTCTTTCCAGAATTTTCTTCCCGCAGATATCCAGGTAAAATAATTTCTTGCTAAAGTTATTTTAAAATTTTTATAGCCAAATTTTTTTAGTTGTTCAATATTTCGTTTATTTATCATAATCCAATATTTAGATGGTAGAATTTCTTTTCGGGATTTTAATAATGCATTTTGCATTTCGTAAATTCGAACAAGATCTTCATTTTTTACTTTATCAATTGATTTTTCTTTCATTTTAGTTATGATCTAAAAATTCTTTTTCCTAACAAAGGCACTAATGAGTGTTTACACAAAGAATTTTTCTTTATTTATAAAATCATAAAGAAAATTGATGTAACTAATATAATTAAGGGAATATTATATTAAGTAAAATCATTATAGTAAAAATGAAGTTATATTGAAAGTTATAATTTTAGCTGGAGGATGGGGTACTTAACTGGGGCGCCAAACTGAATTAATTCTGAAATCATTGGTAAAAAATGAAAAAATGTAATTTGAATAAATTATGGAATAATAATCAAGTAATTGGGAAGATTAGGTAATGAATAAATATTTTAAAGATTTTTTTAAAGGAAAAAAGGTTTTAATAACAGGACACACAGGATTCATTGGTTCTTGGTTGGCTATTATTCTAAATGAATTATCTGCTAAAGTTATTGGATACGCTCTTCCTCCCTATAGCGTTAAAGATAATTTTGTAGTTACAAATCTCGCAGAAAAAATTGTTCATATTCTTGGAGATGTAAGAGATTTTGATAAAGTAAAAGCCATATTTAAAAATCATAAACCAGATATTGTTTTTCATTTAGCTGCTCAACCAATTGTTGGAAAATCATATGAAATTCCAAAGGAAACATATGAAATTAATATTGGAGGAACTGTTAATATTTTTGAAGCCTTTCGAAAATCAAATTCGTCAAAATTATTAATCAATTTTACAACTGATAAGGTATATGAGAATTTTGAAATAGAAAGAGGATATAGTGAAGAGGATAAACTTGGAGGATTTGATCCTTATAGTTCAAGTAAAGCATGTTCTGAATTAATTACTGGTGCTTATCGAAACTCTTTCTTTAATCCTAAAAAGAATCTTGATCCTAAATATATATCATCAGTAAGATGTGGAAACGTTATTGGTGGAGGAGATTGGCAAAAATATCGGTTAATTCCTGATTGCATGAGAGCTATTCTTGTAGATCAGGATATTTTAATAAGAAATCCTGATTATATTAGACCTTGGCAATATGTTCTAGAACCAATTCGAGGATTACTCATGCTTACTGTTAAGATGTGGGATGGTGACCCCCTTTTTTCAAGTGCTTGGAATTTTGGGCCCACTAAAAATCAAATTTTTACAGTTAGAGATATTATTACTAAAATTATTAAATTTTTTGGTAAAGGGCGATATGAAACTCCTTCAAATCAAAATTCTGATAATTTTCATGAAACAAAAATGTTAATAATTAATAGTAATAAAGCTAGAAAATACTTAGACTGGAAACCTGAACTTTCTATTGATGATACAATTAAGTTTTTATGTAAATGGTATATGGAAGAAGAGGTTAATTATGAATTTGATGTAAAGCAAATAAATAATTATTTTAAAAAAATTAAAATATAGTCTTTATATGGATGAAATTTATTAAAGCCAATTTGAAGGATTTATATATTGTTCAATTTGAATCGTTTCAGGATGAAAGGGGTAAATTTTATAGAGTTTTTTGTAAAAATGAAATGAATGAAATCGGACATAAAGAAAATATTGTCCAGATTA
The DNA here is from genome assembly GCA_016839915.1 of Promethearchaeota archaeon. Lineage (GTDB taxonomy): Archaea > Asgardarchaeota > Lokiarchaeia > Sigyniarchaeales > SOKP01 > Loki-b32. The sequence goes on along the minus strand of JAEOTH010000151.1, from coordinate 19,519 downwards.
ATCAATCAAAAACCATGAAAAAAGGATCAATTAGAGGAATGCATTTCCAATATCCTCCTATGGCAGAAATCAAAATGGTTAAATGCCTTTCTGGAGCAGTATATGATGTAGCAATTGATTTAAGGAAAACGTCTTCTAGCTTTTTACAATGGCATGGCGAAATTTTATCTGCTGAAAATTTGAAAATGATGTACATACCTAAAGGATTTGCTCATGGTTTCCAAACATTAAAGAAAAATTCAGAGTTATTATATTTCCACACCGAATTTTATAGCCCACAACATGAAGGAGGTATAAGATATGATGATCCTTTAATTAACATTCAATGGCCACTTAAAATAACTGATATATCCAAAAAAGATTATAGTTACGAATTGCTATCAAATGATTTTATAGGAATAGAAATATGAAGTGTAGATTTTGTAATAATAATTTAACAATTAAATTTATTGATTTAGTAAGTTCTCCACCGTCAAATTCATTTTTAACAAATAAAGAACTAAATGAGCCAGAAACTTATTTTCCATTAAAAACCTTCTTGTGTGACAAATGTTTTTTAGTGCAAATTGACGAATATAAGAAATCAGACGAGATATTTAATGAAAGATATGCTTATTTTTCTTCTTTTTCTAAAAGCTGGATAGAACATTCAAAAAAATATGTAAGTATGATAACAAAAAGACTAAAATTAAATGAAAACTCTTTTGTAGTTGAAATCGCTTCTAATGATGGTTATTTATTACAATATTTTAAAAAATTAAACATTCCTTGTTTGGGAATTGAACCTGCTTTGAATACAGCTGCTGCTGCAAAGAAAAGAGGTATTGATGTTATTGAAGATTTTTTTGGGGTTCGTCTGGCAAAAGAATTGTCTTTGAAAACAAAAAAACCGGATTTATTACTTGGAAATAATGTATTAGCTCATGTACCAGACATTAATGATTTTGTTAGAGGATTAAAGTTATATTTAAGTGAAAGTGGTGTGATAACTATGGAATTCCCACATTTAATGCAATTAATAGAAAACAATCAGTTTGACACCATATATCATGAGCATTTCTCATATTTATCATTTTTAACAGTCAAATCAATATTTGAATCACATGGGCTTGAAGTATTTGATGTTGATCAACTATCTACACATGGGGGTTCTCTAAGAATTTATGCTAGACATAAAGAGGACGATTCTAAAGAGAAATCTAGTAATGTACAAGACCTTATTAATGTAGAAATCTCTAAAAAGATGAATACCATTGACTATTATAATGGTTTTCAAAAAAAAGCAAATAAAATAAAGTACGAATTAGTTGAATTTTTAATTAAACAAAAAAAAGCTAAAAAAAGAATTATCGCATACGGAGCCGCTGCTAAGGGAAATACTCTTTTAAATTATTGTGGGATAAAATCAGATTTAATTGAATTTGTTGTAGACAGATCTCCCTATAAACAGGGAAAATATTTACCAGGGAGCCATATTCCAATTGTTAATGAAAAAAAGATTAAGGAGCTTAAACCTGATTATATTATTATTCTCCCTTGGAATATTAAAGATGAAATTATAAAGCAATTAGATTATGTAAATGAATGGAATTGTAAATTTATAATACCAATCCCCAAGATGGAAATTTTATGAAAATATTAGTAACTGGAGCAACTGGATTCATTGGAAATTATGTAATAAGAGAACTTGTTAAACAGGATAAATATAAAATATTTGCTACTTCAATTGATCCACTTGAAAAAGTAAAAACTTTTGATTGGTTTAATAATGTTAAATATATATTTCAGGATTTAAATGAACCTAAAGAGAATTACTTCACTTTTTTTGAAAGTCCAGATAAATTAATTCATTTATCATGGCAAGATTTACCCAATTATAAAGGTTTATTTCATATTGAAAGAAATCTCTTTAATAATTATTATTTCATTAAAAATATGATAAAAAATGGATTAAGAGATCTAAATATAATAGGAACATGCTTAGAATATGGACTGCAGGAAGGATCTTTATCTGAAGATATGGTAACTAATCCTGTAACGTCGTACGGTTTAGCAAAAGATACATTACGGAAATTTATAGAACATTTAAAGAAAAATTTTGATTTTATCATCAAATGGATAAGACTATTCTATATTTACGGTAAAGGTCAAAACCCAAAATCATTATTACCTCAATTAGATCAAGCTTTGGAGAATAATGAGGAAATATTTAATATGTCTAAGGGTGATCAATTGAGAGATTATCTTCAAGTTGAGAAAGTAGCAGAATATATTGTAAAGATTTCTCTTCAAGAAAAAATTTTCGGAATAATTAATTGCTGTAGTGGAGTACCAATTTCAATAAAATATCTAGTCGAATATTACTTAAAAGAGAGAAATAAAAGCATAAAGTTAAATTTAGGCTATTATGATTATCCCGATTATGAACCCAAGGCATTTTGGGGAAATAATGAAAAATTGAAGCAAATTCTTGAAGATTCTGAAAAATAACAAATTTAATTTTTAAATGTTTAATTATTAAATTTATGTGTATAATCTGGTGATTAAATTGGAAGAGCCATTAGTCTCTATTATTTTAAGTAATTTTAACGGTCTTAAACATTTAGAAGAATGCTTTAATTCGCTTTATAATTTAAATTATAGTAATTTTGAGATAATTTTTATTGATAACAATTCAAAAGATAAAAGTGTTGATTTTGTCAAAAAAAATTATAGTTCTGTTAAAATTATTCAAAATGAAACGGATTTAGGGTTTTCGAGAGCAAATAATATTGCGGCTTCACATGCAAGGGGAAAATATATAGCATTATTAAACATAGATACAATAGTAGACACAAATTGGTTGATAGAGTTAGTCAAAGTAGCAGAGATTTCAGAGAAAATTGGAATTGTTGTTAGTAAACATTATTATTACTATGATAAGGAGTTAATTAATTTTGCGGGTAGCAGTAGTGACAAATTCCTAAAATCACATCATATTGGACTTAATAAAAGAGACCATAAATTATTAAATATTCAATTAAAAACTTTTTATGCCTGTTTTGCCGCTGCTTTATTAAGAAGAAATTTATACAAAAAAATTGGATTATTTGATCCATACTATTATGCTTTTGCTGAAGATCTTGATCTTAGTTGGAGAGTATGGATTGCGGGATACAATGTAATTTATGCTCCAAAATCTTTTATTTATCATAAAACGGGAGAGATTTTAGGAAAGAAAAATCCAAGAAAAAAATTTTTACTCGAAAGAAATAAATTAAGAACTCTTTTAAAGAATTATGAAATAAAGAGTATCATATATATTCTACCAATATATATTATGAAAAGAATTGGAGTTGTAATAAGAAATGCCCTTAAAGGTGAAAAAGATACCTTACTATTTATAACAACTCATCTAAAATCATTTTTATGGAATTTATACCATTTAAAATCTTTATTAAAATACCGAAAGATAATTCAAACTTATAGAAAAAGAGATGATAAATTTATCTTTCAATTAATGGATAAGACATCAAATTGGCAAAATACATTAAAAGATCTTTAAAAGAAAGACTATTTTTACTAATGAATCTAGAATAACAAAAAATTATTAGACTTGATGAATATGAGAATTGCTCTTTTTTATTTTGGGAATCCTGCTAAAGAAGGGGGAACTGGCTATGTTTTAGATTCTCTTTATAGATCTTTTGAACATACAAACCATAAGCTTTATTTCTTCAATCCCTATTATAAAGGAAAACTAACATTCAAACTAAACAAAATTCACAAGTACAAGTTTTCTGAAATTTTATCATTAGTAAGAGATAAAAAAAAATTAAAAATACTCATACTTTCGATATCAAAGATAATATTTGATAAAAAAACATATTTCCCTGATAAAATTAGGATCTTATTTTACTTTCTTATTAAACCTAATATTCTATTAAACACAATAGATAATTTAGTTAGAGTTTATTTCTTTTTAAAAAAATTAAATATAGATATTATTTTAGGTGGAGCAACAACAGAAAAGATTTTACCTTTAGTTTTCATTTTATCAAAATTACTAAAAAAAAAGGTTTGTTGCTTAACATACGGGAATGATTTTCTTGTTAAGTCAAAGTTTTCCCTACAATCTTATTATATAAGGAATTTAAATTTAATCTTTTTAGGCACATATGCTTTAAAAGATTTAATTAAAAAAATCCATCCTATCAAAGAAAACCGAATAAAAGTTATTCGATATGGCTTGATTTTTGAGGATTATGAAATTAAAGAGAATAAAGATAAATTACGAAGAAATCATAATATTTCTAAACAAGATTTTGTATTGCTAAGCGTCGGTCGTCATGTATCTAGAAAAAATTTTGATTTAGTTATTAAAGCTATTCGAATTATTAAAGATAGAATACCTAATGCAGAAATCAAATATTGCTTAATCGGAGAAGGAGAAACTACTTTATATCTTAAAAATTTAACAAATGAGTTGAATTTACTTGATGAAATTAGATTTCTCGGATTTACATCAAAAAGAACCCGAAATGAATTTTATAAGCTTTCTGACTTATTTATTATGCCATCCTCTCTTGAAAAAGAGTCTATTGAAGGTTTTGGAATAGTATATATCGAGGCTAATTTTTTCAAGTGCCCTGTTATAGGTACATATTCAGGAGGGATTACCGAAGCGATTTTAGATCAAGAAACAGGATTATTAGTGAAAGAAAAAAATATTGAAGATTTAGTTCACAAAATATTAATTATGTATAATGATCGAGAAGCAAGTAGAGTAATGGGAGAAAAAGGTCATGAAAGAGTAATCAAATACTTTAACTGGAATTCAATTGTACATGAATACATTAAACAATTCAAGAATTTAATAAATTCAAGTTGAAGAAAATCTAATACCATTAAAAAAAATTTATCTCAAAAATAATATATTTCAAAAATTTAAAGAACAAATCTTCTTAATTGCTGGAATTATCTTTCGATAATTAATTTATCCAAGTTTCTATCAAAAAAATTCATCATTTATTAAAAATTTTAAAAATATTTAATAGATAACTTAAAAATGAATTGTTTATTAATATAAAATACTATTATGGATGATCTTATACCAATTGAGAAAGTTATAAAAGAAAATGTTAGAGTCAAAGCGCTTGAAAACCAAGGATTTATAATTAAACCTGAAAGAATTGATGAATATCTAGAGGAATTCAAAAATCGGACTACTAGGTTACCAAAAGAAGATTATTGGAAGGAAAAACGTGTTCTTATAACAGGAATAAGTGGCTTTGCTGGAAGTCATTTAGCTGAACAATTATTAGATTTAGGATGCAAAGTTCATGGAACTATACGTCGACATGCAGTCCCAATGCACGAAAATATTGAACATCTGAGAGGAAAGATAAAACTTCATGAAGCAGACATTACAAGTGCGGAGCGAATATTTAGAGTATTTGAACAAATTCAACCAAATGCTGTATTTCATTTAGCCGCAGAATCTTTTGTACCTACATCTTTTAGAGAACCTGCGAGAGTAATTACTAATAATATAGTTGGGACGATTAAAATCTTTGAAGCTGCTAGGAGATTTGATGATGAATTAGAATCTGTTCACGTAGCTTGTAGTAGTGAGCAATATGGATTAGTAAACCCCTCAGAAGTACCTGTAATTGAAGATTTGAAGATAAATCCTTTTCGTCCTCGAAGTGTTTATGGGATTACTAAGTGTGCTACAGAACAGATAGCTTGGCTCTATCATGAAGCATATGATGTTCCTTCAATAATCACGCGGGGATTTAACCACGCTGGACCTCGTCGAGGAATCCAATTTGTTACAAGTGTTATCCATAGGCAAATAGTTGAGATTCTAAATAAACAACGGGATTATTTTGTTGTAGGAAATCCAAATGCAATTCGAGATTTTACTCATGTAAAAGATACAGTAAATGCCTACATTTTATTAAGTGAAAAAAGGAATTACGCTGAACCTTATAATGTATGTTCTGGAAAAGGGATTACGATCGCTGATTATATTGAATTAGCTAGAAATATCTTTAATATATCTGTTAAAGTATATGTAGATTCTAGTAGGATACGTCCTAGTGAAGTCCCCTTATTAATAGGTAGAAATGATAAAATTATAAATCATACTGGATGGCAACCTGTAAGATCGATTATAGATATTATAAAAGAAGGAGTTAAATACTTTCAGGAACATCCAGAACAGTTAGGAATTGAAGCACACTAAAGAATTTCTTAATTCTTTTAAGCTTTTTCTTATTAGGAAGTTTTTCTATTCTAAAATATTCCAAAATTTTAATTAATCAATTTTATTATTTATTTTAATGAATAAGGATCTACATAGAAAAGCAGTAATATTAATAACTATTGATGCTTTAAGAGCTGATCATCTAAAATGCTATGGGTATCACCGAAATACTACTCCAAATTTAAATAAATTTGCTGAAGAGGGAAAAATCTTTTTAAATACGATAACAAATGGACCTGAAACACCTACTGCTTTTTCATCGCTTTTTACTTCAATTTTGCCATTTTTAGATGGTGGATATAGTCCATTACCATCACAAAAGATTTCATTGGTTCAGCTTTTAAGAGAAAATAGAATTTTTACATATTCAATTCATAGTAATCCTAATTTGGGGAGAATATTCAACTATGATCGAGGATTTGATGTGTTTTTAGATGGTGAGAGATACAAAAGAAAATCAAATGATAGTATTAAACAACTTCTAAGTTATCATGTAAAAAAGATCTTGGATTCAAATAGATTATCGAGTAAGTTAATATATAGACTCAAAGGATTTAATAAAATAAAATTGTGGCTGAGAAAAAAAATACCTTTCCTAACTGAGATTTTACTCCCGTTTACTCCTATTGCGTATAATGCTCCTTATATTGTTAGCAAAGTAATTTCATTTTTAAACAATTCTAAAAAACCATTTTTCCTGTGGGCTCATTTCATGGATGTTCATAGTCCTTATAATCCACCAGCTAAAAATGTTATAAATTTTAGAGAAAAAGATTTTAGTATTTCTGAGAGGGAGTTTTTAACAAATAAAGTTTATTCAATGTCTCTTGAAGTTAAAACAACTTCTAGAATGATTGAGGATCTAAAAATTCTTTATGATGCCGAAATTCATTTTGTAGATGAATATTTGAAAAAACTTATAGAACTAATAAAAAATCGATTTAAAGATAATTGTCTAGTGATTATAACTGCTGATCATGGAGAAAGTTTTTATGAGCATGGGTTATTTGGGCACCAGGGGAGTGTTTATGATGAAATCTTGAAAATTCCACTCATAATTGTTGAATTGGGTAAAAAACCAATTGAAAAAGATATAAAAGATGTTGTTCAAATTATGGATATTGCACCAACAATTTTAGATTATTTTGGAATAGATATTCCTGAGAATTTTCAAGGAAGCAGTTTAATACCAATAATTAAAGGAGAGAATCCAATAAGAAAGGAAGTAATTATATCAGAATGTTATCAGAAAAATAGACTTATGAAAAGGAACCGTAAGGAAGGTTTAATTTTGTTTGCTATAAGAAAGCATGAATGGAAATATATTTTTGATGAGGAAAAAGAAGCTGAATTCTTATTTAATTTGAAATCGGATCCTAAAGAAAAAAATAATTTGATAGGGGAAAATCCCGAGAAGTTAGAGGAATTTAGAATAATAAAAGAATATCATCTTGAGAAGACAACCACTACATCTCATGAACAATCAAAAATTATTAAAGCTATTGGAATGTCAAATTTAAATAAAACAAAGTAAAACAGTGAAAGTTAAATCTTTTAAATTCTAACTAATAAAATTATAAATTTAATTCTTTCTTTTGAATTTTGATTAATTCTAAAATGCCATTTTCCCCTAAATCTAAAATTTCATATAATTTCTCCTTACTAAACGTAGCCCCTTCTGCTGTTCCTTGGATTTCAATAATTTCAGAATCTTCATTCATCACAAAATTGAAATCAACATCTACTTTTGAATCTTCATTATAATCTAAATCTAATAAAATCTGATTGTTTTTTATTCCTAAAGAAACTGCTGCAATAACTTTATAATCTGGAAACTCATAAATTAATTGTTCATTATAAAGATGATTAATAGCGTCAAAAACTGCTACAAATGCGCCTGTTATTGATGCACATCTCGTTCCACCATCTGCTTGTATCACATCACAATCAATTTTTATTGTACGCTCACCAAGTTTTTCATAATTGAAAGCTGCTCTTATACTTCGACCAATTAGTCGTTGGATCTCAACTGATCTCCCCTTATACTTTTCTCTTTGATTTCTTATTTGTGTTGCTCTTGGTAACATTGAATATTCAGCAGTAATCCAGCCTGCTCCAGTATCAACTAAAAATCGAGGAACTGACTCAATAACTGAAGCTGTTACTATAATTTTGGTATTTCCTTGACATATTAACACTGAACCTTCGGGAAATTTAAGATAATTCCTCTGGATAACAGTTTTTCTTATTTCATTAAATTTTCGTCCATCAAGTCTAGCTTTACTTAGCATCTAACCCGTACCCCAATATTATATCATATATTTTCTGTATTACTCTATTAGTTTAAAATCATGTCTTATACTGTTATCAAATTAAATAATATTAATATATTTTGAGTAAGGTAAAAAACTTTCTAAAGTATATTCTCAATCTATTTTAAAAATAGAGGAAAGAAAATAAATTAGAAATTTTATTAAATCAACAATTAATTATGCGTTTTTATACCCAATCTTCCAGGTAAATCAATTCTATTTAGATAAAGCGTTACACGATTTTCTTTTAAGTATTGATTGGTTGCATCTCTTGCACCTTTCCAAGCTCCATAATCATCTATGATCAATACTCCATTTAATACTAATTTAGGGAAAAATAAGTTAATTCATGGTATGTAGATTCATACCAATCAGTATCTAAACGAAGTAATGAAATTTGTTTGGGAATAGTCTTGGGAATTGTGTCTTCTACTTTTCCTTTAATAAAAATTAGATTTTCTTTGGGATAACCCGTCGAATATAAATTTTTTTTCACTTCTGTTAAAGATATATACAAAAATTTGCCATTTTTTTCCTTAAGAAGGCTTTACTAGTTCTATTGCATCTTTACAGCGATAACTAACATCCTTTATTGTAGATTCTACATGTCCTTCATAAGTATCATATAAATATATTTTTCTATTTATATCTTTGAAATACAATAAAGATAAAGCACATACCATCATACTTCCTCCTCTCCATACTCCGTATTCGACAATATCTCCAGGAATCTTATTTTTTACTATATATTCTATCGATTTATATAATGAGTACATTCTAAATATTGAAGTCATAGTATAAGCTTTACATTTTTCATAAATTATCCTAAACTGTTTTTCCTCTCTAAATTCTCTCTTAAAGATTTCATATTCTTTATCATAAATATTTAAAATCTTTAAAATTTTGAAAAATGAATGTTTTATCAATTTCTCAAATTTCTTAATAATTTTCATGAAACTCTCACAAAGGTGTTTTTTATTATTAAAAATTGCTTGATTATATACTAAATTATAATAATTTATTAGGTATTATAATAATTTATTTAGTTGGTTATAAACCAATTATCAAATAATATCATAATATCACATACTATGTATATATTCAAGCTTTTTCTAAAAAAAAATATGTAAATAATTGATTTCTTTCATTTATTTTAGATTATTTACTTTTTTCCTGCTTTTTAAAACACATAATAGAAAAAAAATCCAGACTCTGAATCGATTAATCCGTAAATCAATAGCCAACTCCTGATTTCGAATCATGATCGTAAATATTTTGATGTTTAATTAAAGAAGAGATAGATTTATATATATTGACTAACTTTCCCTCGTATGTTATTAAATTTAAAAACTATCAAAAAAGTTATCAAAAATCCCTTTATAGTTTTTAAATATTTTAAGAAAGAATGTACTATATATAAAGATAAGATCCAGATCCTTTCAAATTTCTTTAATAAAAATGAATTTCGGAAATTCAAAAAAGAATTATATGAAAGTGGTTTAATAGACGAATTGAAGTCAAAAGAAGAATGGTTTTATAAAAATGTTGAAGGAAAGACTGTTAGGGGTAATTTGTATGGATTTGGATCAATGAAATATGAGGAAATGGAGGTTATATATGCACTCATAAGAAAAAGAAAACCAGAAATTCTTGTTGAAACGGGAGTGTGTAATGGTGTTTCTTCTGCGATTATTTTATATGCTTTATATATTAATGAAAAAGGTAAATTATATTCCATTGATTTACCTGAATTTACAGAAAAAAAATATGATACAAACTATTTTTGGGAAGGAAAGAAGGGAGCGGCGGTTCCAATGGGAAAAGAGTCAGGCTGGATTATACCGGAGTATTTAAGATTAAATTGGAAATTAATCATAGGCAGAAGTCAAGAAAAGTTACCAAGTTTATTAAAGCAATTGAAATCTATTGACCTTTTTTTCCATGATAGTGAACATTCTTTTGATTGTATGTGGTTTGAATTTAATGAAGTTATTAAGTCTCTAAAAAAAGGAGGAATAATTATTGCTGATGATATTAATTGGAATGATGCATTTGTTAAATTTGCTGAAAAATATAAAAAACATGCCTATAACTATAAAGCTAAAGTAGGTATAATGGAGATTTAATATAATGCATCAGACTCATGTAATATATTGAGTAAATCAATCCTTAACTAATTTTTAGAAATAGATTAAACAATTCATGGAGTATCTTGGATGAGCTTGCACGCATTTATAATTTCCTTCCATATTGCTTCAATGCTCACAGATTTTAAAATTCCTGAATTATCCTTTATTCGTTCGATGATATCTTTTTCTCTTTGAGGTTGAGATAAATCCTTTTTCATTTGATATTTAAGGTTGCCAATTTTTTGTGCAATTATCCCTCTTTTATTTAGGAGTTCAATAATTTTATTATCAATCTTATCAATCTCTTTTCTATATGCTTCCAATTCTTTTTCAAAAACATTGCTTTCTTTCAATTATAATCACCATAAAAAATGGTTAAATCTGAAATAAAATTTAAAAAAGTTTTTCTAGATTCAATTCCATTGCGGCAACAGGGAATTCCAATTTGAAATTTAATAAAACATCAGGGTGGATTTCACCGATCTCTCCAACTTTTATTCCTTTCCAATAAATTTCCCCATATCGACCATTAATATAACTAGCATTCTTCCCAGTTTTAATCTCAAAATCACTATAAAGTCCAAGCGACGTCATTATGAAATCTAATGTAGATCTTATTTCTGTAAAATCAGCATCTTCATGATAAGTCACAACAGAAAGATGAACTTCTCTTTTTGCACCAGTTTCTTCACTATCATCTAGCAAAAGAATATCACCTACTTCAAAAAGTCTTATCGGTTTTTCCTCAGAACGGTTATTTAGAAGAGTTTCCAATAATTTTGGTAGTATACTTGTTCTTGTAGTATTATATTCTTTTGAAACTGGATTTAAAATCTGTACATGGTTTGATTCTTCAAATTCATGCCTCATATAATTGTAATGCTTCTCAGAGTTTGATAAAATAAAGTTCAAAACTTCTAAATATCCTGCCCCTATCATTATAGTTCGAATCTTATTTAAAAAAGTTTGAATTGGATGATATTCTCCAATGCACCCTTCTCTAATAGTTCGTGGTAATTTATCATATCCGTATCCAATAGCACATTCTTCAGTCAAATCGACGATATGCATTATATCCCCCCTAAAAGCAGGAACCCAGACATTTAAATATCCTTTTTTAGCAGATTGTCTAACATCTAATCTAACTTTATTAAAACATTTTATCATTTCCTTAGATGATAAACTTATTCCTATATAATCGTTAATGTAATCAATCCCAACTTGCAACTTCTCAGGATTAAGATTGGGGGTAACAATTTCCTTCTCTTTCTCATAATTTACTTTAACACTTTCAATTTTAGCTCCCATATCTGCTAAAGTCGTTGATAAAATATTTAAGGCTAAATTGACAGCTTTAAAATCTGTTCCAGTTAAATCTAAAAATAGATTTTTGGTATCATCTGTAACTGTTGTGATTACTCCATTTATAACCGGAGGAAAGGATAAAACCTCATCATTACTATCAAAAATTATAGGATACACTTCTTTTCCTTCTAAAATATGGGCATATTCAATCCCCTTCTCATGTAATAATAAGATTTCTTCTAAATTCATAGGATAACCATCACCATGTAATGGAATAAAACTTACAGAATCTGGTTTAACAGCTGTATATCGATAAGGAGGTGTAATTTTATCAAGATCATGAACACCTATTGCTACTTTTTTTCTATCTCGTCCTATTGCCCAGTGTAGGTGTTCTTGGATGGTCATTAAAGTGGCAACCTCATCTTCATCCAAATCAATATCTCTAATTACTCCACAAACTATATACGGTCTAACTTTGTTAACGCTCGGATCAACATTTAATTCAATTTTTCCAGGTACTATTTCAAAGGAAGGAATTCCTAACTCAATTTCATAATATCCTTTAAGAGTTCTGGCAATACCTTCTGGGCTAGAGTAATCAGGTCTATTTGGATTATATTCAACTTTAATTTTTTGTTCTTCTTCGTTTATACCTTCTAAATCTAAGCCAATCCATTGTAAATCATATTCCAATTCTTTTATATCTAATTTTTTTCCAACTAGTTTTTCTAATCTTTCAAGTTTAAGCTCTAATGTTGGCAATTCTTTTAAACCCCCATTTTAGTAAGATTGACTCCTTAACCATTTAATTGGATTTATATATAAATCTCTAATATCTTTCCTATCAAAATACAACATAGCTATTCTCTCAAGTCCTTGACCCCATGCTAAAACCCGAGTTGGATCTTTGATTCCCCACGGATATGTGACTTCTGGTCTAAAAATCCCGGAACCTCCCATCTCTAACCATTCTCCTATTTTATCATAGTAGACCGAAACTTCCATACTTGGTTCTGTGTAAGGAAAAAATCCTGGTCTAGTAATAATTTTATTGAATCCTAATTTTCTGTAGAATTCTGATAATAATCCAATTAAATCACAGAGAGTTACATTTTCATCAATAACTATTCCTTCAACTTGAGTAAATTCTGCTAAATGGGATCTATCTACTTTTTCATTTCTGAACACTCTATCAATACAAAACACTTTGACTGGTACTTTTTCGTTATTTCTATAAAACCGTGCCAATCTCCTAATAGTAGTAGCAGTAGTATGAGTCCTTAAAACTGTCTTTTTCGCTATGTCGACATCCCATTCATAACCCCATCCAATTGATCCAGAATTTCCTCCGTTTTCGTGAGTTTCTTTAACCGCTTGAACTCTATTCTTTTCAGGTAATTTAGCAACTTTTGGATTGTTCAAATAAAATGTGTCTTGCATTTCTCGCGCGGGATGATCTTGCGGTTGAAATAATGCATCAAAGTTATAAAACGCACTTTCTATAATAGGACCTCTAATCTCAGTGAAACCCATTGATAAGAAAATTTCTCTGATTTCATTGATTAAATTGATCATAGGATGAAATTTCCCTGCTTTCAATAGAGGTCCTGGTTTAGAAACATCAAAAGTTTTTAATTCATAATTTTTCCAAGTTCCTGATCTAAGCATTTCTGGAGTGATCTTACTGATTTGCCCTAATTCTTTAATTTCAGAAATTAATAAATTTTTCCCTTTTTCAGTTAAATATATGATTCTCTGAGTTTTGCGATTTTTCCTAACCAACTTTCGTTTGTTTAACAGATCTACTTGCTTTATTTCCTCTTTCGATAATGAAGAATAATCAATGATATTATTTTTTTCAAATTTTTGCAGGAATAATTCCATTTCTGTTTGAGGATACTTTTCTGAAATGAGATAAATTTTACTTTCTCCAGAAGCTTTGCTTTGAGCAATCCATTTGTTTTTCTTCAAATTTGAGATACCAACATAAAAAATAATTTTTGGTAATTTTGATTTTTTAAGTAATTCTTCAATACCTATTTCTTTAATATCACTTTTTAACATAATATTGAGTAATTGACGTTCAGGAAGCCCATTTGTTAAATAATCAACACCTTCATTATTCAGAGAAATTTGATATATCTCTTTTTCTTTAAACCCACCTAAATCATGTTCAATTAAATCATTAGTTGATGACATGAGTACGATATAATCAATTTTCAATTCTTTTGTAAGATCTTTTGCTAATATCTCATCAGGCTTCTTCTTTAAAACTTTTAAAATTTCGATTGTTTGTTTTTTTAGTTTAATTGTCATTTACTATAACTAATTTTTTTTTCAATTCTTATTATATCTTCTATAATCTCTAATTTATTTAAATCTTTCGTGGATTTAGTCATTAAAAATCGCCCGATCTCGAATTGGAAAGATTAATGTTATTTAAATACTAAAAATATCGATTTCAATACAAACAAAACTAAAAAATCCGTAGCCAAGAGACTAATTTCATTATATATATATTATTCCCTTGGCAGATTAAAGAAAATTGGAAAAAATGAATCTTGATAGACTTCTTCTTTCAAACAAGTTATCTGTAGATATAATTCCATTATGATCATGCAGCAAGAATCCATTTCCTATTTATATAAATGCAAAACTTTAGTAAAAAACTTTAGCTTTTTCTCTTTAAAATCTCTTTATAACTAGTATTTTTGAAATTTTAGCTGTAATTGTTAATTACTAATTCCTAAATCATTAAAAGAAAAATAAGCTTTAAATTATCCCTTAAACTATAATTTTTTACTACAAATTAGACAAAAAAAAGTGGTCGAATTTAACTTATGTTAAGAAAAAAATCTTTTGTTTATCTTCTATTGATGTCCTTATTTATTGCTTTCAATATTACTTTATTCTCAAATTCATTTAATTTTGATTCTAATGGTATGAATCGTCCGGATACAACTATTGAAATATTTGATCTCAGAGTTAGCGGACCACAAATTAACATTACTACACCTGAGAACATAACTTACACATCACCAATGAGTGGGTATTATCCAGGAACATATAGTTTTGATGATGCAATTATAGGTCAAACGGCACCAGGATGGATAGATGGTTTTTTGGGATGCTATTGGATATTCTTGGGACCCGAATTATAATATTGGAGATAATATGAATGAGGGAATTTTACTTAGCTTTGATACAAGTTTTACAACAGATTGGATTGGGTATTCATTAGATAGTCAATTAATTAAAACATTATTAGGAAATACTACAATACCTTTCCCTACTTATGATGGATCACATACAATTCAGGTGTTTGGGAATAACTCTATTGGCACATTTTACCAATCAAAATTGAGATATTTTTCAGTTGACATTAATCCTCCTGTATCAATGATTTCTTTTACTCCTTACAGAGAATCGAATGTTATACTTAAATCAACGGATTTTACGATAACTGCTGATGATGGTTTGGGTTCAGGAGTTTCACTGATAAGATATAAAATCAATGATTCAAGCTGGATTACTTATACAAATCCATTCAATTTATCTGCATATAATTATGATGTCTATGAGATTACTTATCAAGCAATAGATATGGTTGGACATATTGAGACTGAAAATTCGATTATAGTCATACTAGTACCAGAACCATCTGAACCAGGAATTCCAGGATATCATTTATTTATACTATTAGGTATTATAGGTGTTATTTCAGCAATCCTTATCAAGAAAAAATTAAAAATCAAATTTTAATACCTTCTTATTTTTTCATTTTTTCTCTTATTGAAGTAGAACTAATTTTGTTATTGTTTTTATCTTTGATTAGAGGAATCACAATCAATATAAGTGGTGTTAATCCTTTTTTTTCTCTGTTTTCATTTAATTTTAAAGCATTTTCATATGTTTCTTGACTTAAAATTAGTCCATCGTATTCAGGATCTTGAGCATATTTATCCATATCATCCCAATTTTTTATTTCAACAATATTAACACAATCTAATTCAGTAATCGAGCTAACATAATTTGTTAAATTTTCTTTTCTGGTTTGATAATCTTCTAATTTTGAGGAATATTGTTTATTTTTTAATAAATCCTGAGAAGTTAATCCAATCTCAACAAATTCAGAGATAGATAAAGCAGTTTTCAATAAGAGTTTATGCCCCTCGTGGAGATGATCGAATGTTCCACCTAACCCAACCTTTTTAAGAATCTAAAAACCACCCTACTAAGTATAGAATGATATTATTTATTTTTGTTTTTTTACTTTTAAACTTTCTTTCTTACCTTCTTGGGTTTTGGTCTTTTCAGTAGGGTTTTTTAATTTTACAGAATAAATTTGTTTGATCTCCATTAAATCTTCACATTTTTCACACTTATCTAACCTTTTAAACACGAAATCTCCTTTCTCATAATTTCTGACTTTAGTAAGACCACATAACTTACAGATTAGAATTGTTAGTGTCTGTCTTATCGGTTCTGCTGGACTTTTCTGGAATTGAATAAGTGTAGCTCCAAAGCAAATTAACATAAAGCCAATTGACCAACTCGTTAATTGATCAACCCCAATATCTACATATATCAGTAATACTCCTAAAATGATTAATAAAATAAAGAAAATATTCTTTAGAAAGCTTTTTAACGTAATTCCTTTTTTTAATATTTCCTCATCGTCTTCTTCTTCAATCATAGGATATGTCGTAATTTCTTCTTTTCTATGCTTTATAATCGAAAAGAATAAATAAATTTTTTTATTATAAAAATTTAATAGGTTAAAGTTTTCAAACATAAACCAATTTTAAAAAGAGTTGAATAATATTTATCAAACAGGTACAGGTACAGATCCAATTTCTCTTATTATCTCTTTATTGTGGTTCGTGCTTATCTTTATTTCGATGTTTTATGGACAAAAATTACAGGCATGGAAGGCGTCTAAGGAAATCCAAACTGGTTTAGAAAAATTAAAAAAATGGAATGATGAATGTAAAGAAATATTAATCACAAATTTCAAAGAATTTGCTGATAAAAAGAAAACTCAGAAAGATTTAATGTTCCAACTTGAAGATTTCATTACTTTCGTCACTATTTCTCCTGTTTCTCTCGATCCATATGGAATTATTTCTAAATTTGATCATGTTGTTGATGTTCGAGACAATAGATTCAAAGAAGAAGTAGAATTATTAGCCCCAAATGCAGATACTGTTCAAAGAGCTAATTTGGAAAACTTGGTGGAAGCTACTATGGCAATAGATTTTATTTATAGACTAATTCGACATTATCTTATATTAGGGAAGAAATCAAAATCAATGATCCTATTAGTCCAGATTTCATATCAATTAGGACTTATTATGAGTATGGCTAAAGCTTATTATCACGCTGCTAAAGCTTTTTCTGAAGGTAGTCCAATTGGAGATGGGCTTGGACCGTTAGTAGCAGCAAGTTTTATAAG
Organism: Promethearchaeota archaeon; assembly: GCA_016839915.1. Taxonomy (GTDB): domain Archaea; phylum Asgardarchaeota; class Lokiarchaeia; order Sigyniarchaeales; family SOKP01; genus Loki-b32. The sequence goes on along the minus strand of JAEOTH010000151.1, from coordinate 2,065 downwards.
GAGTGTAACAAACGGAGAAGTCTCTGCTAATGAAACAGTAAGAGATACCATTGTACAAGAAATAAATTTTGAAGAGAGAAAAATATATATTGTTCGAGCTAAAGGTCCAGGTGGAACAGTTGGAAAACCAGGTAAAGCTATTAAAAATTTAGTTGATCAATATGGAGATAATATATCAAGGATAATTATGATTGATGCGGGATTAAAACTTACAGGAGATAAGACTGGATCAATAGCAGTCGGAGTCGGAGCAGCTATAGGCGGCATAGGAATTGAAAAGCATTACATCGAGGAGTCAACAACAGGGAAATCGATCCCTATAGATGCCCTAATTTGCAAACAGTCATTAGAAGATGCAATTACGACTATGAAACGTCCTATAACTCAATCTGTTCCAAAATTTGTCGAAAAAATAAAAATGGCTATCCGAAAGCGAACAGAAAAAGGATCGACAATAATTATTGCCGGCATTGGTAATACAATAGGAATTGGAGTATAATTTTTATTTCTTTTTTGAATTATTCCTTCTATCTCTTTTCAAATTTATGAATTCTTAATTAAAATCTAAAAGTTAATTATATTAATTTGTTTTTTTGAAAAATAGAAACCATTTTATTATTAAAGGAATAAAATTAATTAATTGAATTTTTTAAATTACTTGAAATTTAAAATAGCAAAATAAGTTAAAATTAATTTTGAGGTGAAAAGAAAATTTACGGTTATATGGGAAAGATTCTAAGAATTGATTTGACAAATGGTAAAATCAATGAAGAATTTCCTGATGAAGAGACGTTAAAATTATATTTAGGAGGCGCAGGATTAGCTACCAAATATTTAATTGATGAAGTACCTAAAGGGATAGATCCGTTAGGACCAGAAAATAAATTAATTTTTATGACTGGTCCATTAACGGGAACCCCTTCCCCAAGTACAGGCAGGTACAGTGTAGTGGCTAAATCTCCTCTTACTGGTATCTGGGGGCAAGCAAATTCCGCTGGTTTTTGGGGGAGAGATCTTAAGAGATCAGGTTTTGATGGAGTGATATTCGAAGGCATTTCACCAAAACCGGTATATCTTGTGACAGAAAATGGAAATGCTGAACTTAGAGATGCAACACATCTTTGGGGTAAAAATACTTCCGAAACAACTAGGATAATTAAAGAAGAGCTAGGTGATAAGTTCAATGTGGCTTGTATAGGTATTGGTGGGGAAAACTTAGTAAAATACGCTGCAATCATGAATGATTGTGACAAACCATACTATGGTAGAGCTGCAGGACGTTGTGGTATGGGTACTGTAATGGGCGCAAAGAAAGTTAAAGCTATAGCATCAATGGGTAATACAAAAATTGAAGTGGCAAATCCAGATGAATTTAAAACAGAAGCTAAACAAAGATATGATTGGGTTAACCAAAGTTTATTAAAAATGACTCTTGAAGTATTTGGAACAGCTACTATGGTTGATTTAGTAGGTGTTAAAGGAGGATTACCAACGAGAAATTGGCAAACTGGAGTTTTCCCAAATTTAGAAAAAATAAATGGCACAGCACTCAATGAAACTATTCTCGCAGCACGTAAACCTTGTTTTGCATGTCCAATAGCTTGCGGACGGATTGCTGAAATTAAGGAAGGCAAATATAAGAGTATTGGAGAAGGTCCAGAATTTGAATCAATAGGAACCTTTGGATCTATGTGTGGTATTGACAATTTAGAGGCAATCACTTTAGCCCATTTTCTGTGCAATGAATTTGGACTTGATGTAATTTCTGCTGGAAATACTATTGGATTTGCTATAGAATGTTATGAGAAAGGTATATTAAAAAAAGAAGATACAGATGGATTAGTGCTTACTTTTGGCGATGCTGATCTTATTGTAGATCTTGTGCCTAAGATAGGTAAAAGAGAAGGTATTGGGGATTTACTAGCTCTAGGAACAAGAGAAATGGCAGAAAAACTTGGAAATGATTCTATAAAGTTTGCTATGCAAGTTAAAGGTTTAGAACTTCCCTGTTATGATAGTAGGGCTGCTAAGATAACAGGATTAGCATACGCTACAGCAAACCGAG
>JAEOTH010000035.1 GCA_016839915.1 Promethearchaeota archaeon | reverse complement strand
GTATTTGTGCTACATGTTGTCCTACTCAAGCAATTGATATCAGATATTATCGAGATCATCAATTATTTGCTGAAATTGACGGTCTTCTCGGAGGTGTTTAAACAGGTATGAAAAATGCTTATAAAATAATTGCTTTTGCTTGCTTAAAATGAGGATACAGTGCTGCTGATTTAGCAGGAGTTTCTCGATTGAAGTATACACCTGCAGTAAAAATAATCAAGGTAAAATGTACTGGCAGAGTTGATATAAAACATATACTCTACAGTATTCGCTCGGGAGCTGACGGTGTCATGATTGTAGGTTGACGACCTAATGAATGTCAATTTAAAAATGGTAATTTCACAGCTGAAAGACATGTTGAATTAGCAAATAGAATCTTAGCATCTAGAGGTTTCGGTAATCAGAGAATAAATATGTACTGGTTAAGTGGAGGAGATGCTGGGAAATTTGTTGAATCTGTCGAGGACGCTTATAAAAAAGTAAGCAAGGCTGGATTAAGCCCACTTAACTTAGTAGATGAAGAACCAAAAGTTGAAACAAAACAAGTTATAACTACCCCCGTGGAATGATTCTTATAAACAAATTCTAGTTATAAGAAGACTAACCTTGCAAGGGAAGGGGTTTTTAAATAGTATTCAATATAAAATAAAAATTTTTAAAAATTGTTATCCTAAAGGATGGAAAAATGGTTCAAATTTCAAAAAATGTAAATTTCAATGGAGTATCTCCAAGAAATTTAATGGATGCGACCTATAAAGCCGTTGAAAATTTTCAAATTCGAGCTTTCTTCGAAGCTAAAAATGAAATTTTAAAAATAGGAAAATATTCTGAAGAAGAATTTTATGAAATATTAGATGCCATGATCGATGCTGAAACAGAGCGTAAATTATTGTTAGAAAGTTTATCAGGTAAGGAACCGTTATTTTTAGAGGAAATTGCAAAAATAGTAAAAGAGTTTCCCTCAGAAAACGTAATTCGTGATGTTATTTATCTCAAAGAACAAGGGTATATTGAAGAGCATATTGAAATAAAAACAAAAACTGTGATCAAGAAGATAAAGGGGGAAGAAAAAGAAGTCGAGGAAAAAGAATACTTCTATAGATATCAACTTAAAGACTTACCCGATGATTTTATTGAACATTTTTTTGAACCAGTTTCTATTGTATTTGATTCTGAAGTATGCTGTCAATGTGGTTGGTGTTCATCAGTCTGTGTTGTAAATGCTATTTCAGTGACAGCAGATACTTTGGAGATAGATGATGATATTTGTGTGAAGTGTGGTTTATGCTATTCAGTTTGTCCGAGATCTTTTTCAATGGAACAAGCTGGTAAGAGTATAAATAAACTTGACAAATCCTTAAAATTTTCCGAAAAAATTAACGGTTATATCAATACTTATTCTGCCAGCACCACTAAGGATGATATTAAAAAAGTTCGCCAAGATGGAGGAATAGTTACATCGATCGGCGAATATCTCCTAGCTAATAATCTCGTTGATGCAATTATTGCAGTCCAACACTCAACTGATTTGTGGAAACCTGAGCCTGTAATTATAGATGATGTGAAAAATCTCTACAAAACTGGGGGAACTAAATATGCAAATGGATCTACTTTGGCTATAATAGATGAAGCCAAGAAATATGACACAATAGCTGTTGTAGGTACTCCATGCATGATGAATGCTATTGAAAAAGGTAAACTTTTTCCAAGTGGAGTACCCTTTTTCAAGAATATAAAATATAAAATAGGTCTTTTTTGCATGGAGTCTTTTCCTTATGAAGGAGTCCTTGGATTAATTAAAGAACAATTTAATCAAGACTTTAATAAAATAACAAAGATGGACATTAGTGGTGGTAAATTCATAATATATTTAGATTCAGGTGAGGATTTAAATGTACCCCTAAAAGAGGTTAAATCTTACGCTCGCCATAATTGTCATTATTGTGAAGATTTAACTGCTGATTATGCTGATATCTCTGTAGGGTCAATAGGCTCCCCTAGTGGATGGTCTACGGTAATTACGCGAAATAAAAAAGGTGAAAAAATATATAAAGAGGTAATTAAAGCAGGATTAATTGAATCAAAAAACTTAAAGGATGTTAAACCAGGACAACCTTTATTAGAAAGGATTGCTGGTACAAAAAGAAAGAATTGTAAACCAATCAAATTAGAGAAGGAGTAACGTAAAAAGTATTATTATGAGTATAAAAACATTTCAAGATTTAATTAAGGAAGTACATGAAAAAGGGATCTGCCAAGAATGCGGAGGATGTACTTCTTTCTGTTCAGCTGCATTCGAGAAAGTAATCGAGTTTAAAAAACCTAATTCTCCTCCTGAATACATCAATAAGGATGCATGCCTCGAGTGTGGTATATGTTATTATCTTTGTCCCCAAACACATATTTTAGATGAAGAACTTAATAAGACTTACCAATTCACTGATTTTTCTTCAATGCCATATGGATATGCTGAAGATATCTATTCTTGTCAGACTACAGACGAGACTTTTCTAAAACATGGGACAGATGGAGGAGTGGTAAATACACTTTTAAATTTCTTATTAGAAACTAAAGTTATTGATGGAGCAATAGTCTCTAAAGCTGAAGGTCCTTTTTCTAGAGAATCTATGTTTGCAGAGACTAAAGACGACCTAATTAAAGCATCTGGTACAAATTTGAATATATCTCCTCAAGTTGATGAAATACAAAGATTTAACACTTATACACGCTCAATTCCTCAATTGAGTCATTATAAATTTAAAAAATTGGCAATTGTGGGAACGCCCTGTCAAATTTATACAATTAGATGTATGCAAAATTTAGGGGTTACCCCTTCAGAACATGTTGAGATTACTCTAGGCTTATTTTGTTATCATAACTTTTTATTTGAAAAAACTCAAATCGAGAAATTTGAAAAGGATTTTAAGATAAAATTTGAAGATATAATAAAAATAAACATTAAAGAGGATTTAATTCTAAAGCTAGAAGATAAGAACTCAAAAGAAAAGATAATACATATTCCCTTTAATAAACTAGTTAATTATATACGCCCAGCTTGCAATTCCTGCATTGATTTTACCAATGTCTATTCAGATATATCGTTTGGAGGGCTTGGATCCCCAGATAAATTTACTACTGTTATTCCACGAACTGAAAAAGGTAAGAAGTTGCTCCAAAAGGCATTAGACAAAGATATTATTAAAAGCTTAAAACTTGATGAAAATACAAAAAGAAATATGAAAACTGTAATAAGTAAATTTTCTGAATTAAAAAAAGAACGAAGAAATAAATTCATGGAGAATTTAAAATAAGGAAGTGATTCCATAACTGAAACAGAAGAGTTTAAAAAGGTAGAAAAAGAGAAAGATGAATTTAGTTTATATCTAAGAAAAATATATGAACCAGATTTAAACAAATTATTAAAAAAATGTTATCAATGTGCCCGTTGCTCAGGTGTATGTCAAATCAGTAAAGTGCAAAAATTTACACCTAGTAGAATTATTCAAATGATATTGGAAGGTTTTGAAGATGAGATTATTAATAGTCAGGTGTTATGGGATTGTTTAATGTGTAATAGTTGCCTACAACATTGCCCTAAAGACATTAATTTTGCTGATATTGTCAGGATTGCTAGATATAAAATGCGAATAAAAGATATTCAAAATCCTGATCGTTCGATTGCTCATAAAGGGATTTATCCTTTGATGTCAGAAATGATGAGTCAAGATAATATAGAAATTGAGAGACCTTTAGATTGGATTCCAAAAGGTTGTAAAACATCAGATAAGGGAAATATTTTATATTATGTAGGATGTTTACCATTTTTTAGCTATGAATTTCAAGATTCAATGTCTATAGCAGAAAGCACACTTAAGATTATTTGTCAATTAGAAAAAGATCCAGTAGTTATTCTAAAAGATGAGATATGTTGTGGTCACGACTTATACTGGGGTCAAGCAAAATTCTAAAGCTTTATTGAATTAGCAAAATAAAATATTAATCTGTTTGATAAAGCAGGAATCACACAAATAGTTACAGCATGTGCTGAATGTTATAG
>JAEOTH010000010.1 GCA_016839915.1 Promethearchaeota archaeon | reverse complement strand
TAACTACTCCAGAATCTAATTGCAATAAAGCAATTGAAATATTTAATGAGCATGAAATGAACGCTCAAGTAATAGGTAAAATTATTAAAGAAAAAAATCTTCTGAAAATAAACGATGGTAGCGAACCAATTGATGTTATAAGATTTTGAATCTTTTTTGTATAGAAACTATATACCCTAATTCTTTAAAATAGAAAAAAAAAAGAAGTAATTGAGTATGAATGATATAAGTTCTTATTTTAATGGCATTGTATCTGTAATCGGAGGAAGTGAAGTAAATAAAGATATTAGAGATAAAGCTATCGAAATTGGTAGATTGATTGCTAAGAATAATTATGCTATAGCATGCGGAGGGCTTTCAGGAGTAATGGAAGCCGTTTGTAAGGGAGCAAAAGAAAATGGGGGTTTTACTATAGGCATAGTCCCATCTATAGACAAATTCATGGCAAATAAATATGTAGATTTAGTTATTCCCTGCCCATTTTCACAAGCGAGAAATATTGTTGTAGTTTTAACTGGTGATGTATGTTTAGCTATAGGTGGTAAAGCAGGTACATTATCTGAGATTTCTTTTGCTTGGATCTACCTTAAACCGATAGTAGCATTAACAGATGTAGAGGGATGGTCTTCAAAAATAGCTAATCAAAAATTGGATGATAGAAGAACAGACATGATCTATGGTGTTAAAACACCTCAAGAAGCAATCGAAAAAATAAATCAATTATTTGAAAAACATGAATTGAAGAGTAATTTAAGTTTTCCTAATAATTTCTAAGTTTTCCTCAATCTTAGAATAAAGTAATCTTCTTTTAGATTTTGATCGATAATTTTAAATCCAATATTATCTGCTATATCAATAAAGTAATCAATATCCTGCTCTTTATCCCATCTAGTTCCATACCCTGTGATTATTTTCTTCCTATTAAAATTAACTTTCATCAAAATTATATATAGATCCTTCTTTGCATCTCTTTTTTGGGGAATAATTAGATCCCATATGACCAATTCACCTTCCTCCTTTAACACTCTATAAATCTCTTTAAATATCTTTTGATAATCGTTTTTAGGCATATACATAATAGAAAAGAATGCAGTAATTGTGTCAAATGTATTATCAAGGAATTTTAAATCTTTAGCATCCATTATGATCTTAAGGCTTTCTTTATCACCTGATTCAAGAGCTTCCTCTAGCTCACTCTTTCTTAAATCTATCGATACAACACTATTTCCCTTCAATTGACCTATTATACCTTCTCCGCCCCCACCTATGTCCAAGATTTTACCTTTTAAATTAATATTATTTAGATCAATCTCTTGAGGATCAGTGAAAAACATGTTTACTCCTTCTTTATTTCCAATAAATTCCGCAAGATCTTCCTTAGTAGCATACCAATCTTCTTTTATTTTCTTTCCTTTAAGTAATCCCTTTTCAAAATGCTTTCTAATACTGCCTTCAGTTTCTCCTTTTGAAGGGAATATTTCTATTATCTCTAGAATATTATAATATGTAATGTTGTCTATTTGTTTCATATACATTTGAATAAGGGAGAACTAATTAATTTTCTTTAAATCTCTTATATTTTTAAGAAAAACGATATTTTACATTCAATTAAGATGATTGACCATAGATGAATCGTTAAATTAAATTTTTAATTGAATCGCTTATTGCATTAAATACCAACCATAATTAAAAAAAGAGTAAAAAAATAATGGAAATGACCCAATAACAAGAATTTTTATTATTAATATAAGATATTACATAATACAAAATCTAAATAAAGGATGATATAATTTTTTATCTTACAAAAAGAATATATTTATATACAAATTACTTTTATAACTTTAAAGTAGGTGAAATTTGACTTTGGAAAAGAATCTAAAACAATCAATTCTGTATTTAAAGAAAGAAGAACCTTTACAGCCGGTATCCTCTAAAATCTTGTTCACAGGCTTGGATGACGCAGGCAAGACAAGCATTATTTTATCACTTCAGAGAGAATTTTCCAAGATTGCCATTTTATCTCCGACAAGAGGGGCTCAGAGAAGGATGTTCGATTTCTTAGGTAAGGAAATCTCAGAATGGGATTTAGGTGGACAATTAGCATATCGAATAGCTTATTTAAAAAACCCTGGTAAATATTTTGAAGGAACTGAAATAGCAATATATGTTATTGATGTACAGAATAAACCTAGAATCTCTGAAGCAATCAGTTATTTTAAAGATGTAATAGAGCAATTTAAGAAATTAGAAATAGAGCCGCCAATATATGTATTTCTTCATAAGTATGATCCTGCCTTGAGAAGGAGTGCTCAAAATGAAATGGAAGGTTTAGTGATTGAACTAAAAGACAAGCTAAGAGCGACTAATTATAAAGAACTATATTATTATGAAACATCTGTCTATGATTTTGGCTCAATTATTACAGCTATGTCAGAAATTCTGTTAAGTTTATATCCTAAATCAGAATTGATAGAAAAGACCATCGTTGAATTTGCTAAAAAAGTGGAGTCGGAAGGGGTTGTAGTAATTGACGATAATTCACTTATAATAGGATCCTACTATAGAGATGATGAAACCAGGCATTTATTGACTGCTAGCACACCTTATTTCCTCACGTTAAATGATTCATTTCAATATACTGGTGTTGAAGAAAGGTATGAAAATCGAATGATTGTGCAAAGATTTGGAAAAAACTTTATCTTTAAACAAATAACATTAAAGAAGGATTCAGCACCATATTATTTATTACTTCTAAAAGAAGATCCAGTTTTCCATAAAGAAGATCTTGAATCTTTCGCGAATCTATTAAAAGAAATTCTCTATAAATAAGAGAATTAGTTTTCATATGATTCTATCTGAATACTATGTATCATGATTTTCCTATTACTAACATTAATAAAATTAAGTTTTTACTAATATTTTGAAGTATATAAACAAAAAAAATATATTTTTATTATCAAATATAAAGCCCTAAAGAAATTTAACAAAATAGTAAGGGAGTGGAGTTTATTCAGTGATAATTTGTCCCAACTGCGGAACCGCTAATAATGAACTTATGAGCCATACGTGTAGGAAATGTGGAGCTCTATTACCTGTATCTTCTAAGACTTCTAGATCAAGAAAGCTAAAATCAGAAAAAAAAAAGAAAGAAAAAAAGGAATCCCCGGAACAACCCCCACTTCAAGCTGAAAAATCAAAGGAAGTTAAAGAAGAAAAACTTGAACTACACGAAATTCCAATAGAAAACGATGAAGTTAAACTAAAAGAGATCACTGAACCTTCTAGTTATGAAAATAATGTTGAAACAAAAAATTCTGAAAATAGTAAATCAGAAGGTTTACAAGAGATTCCCGCTCAACCTTATAGAGGAACTATATTAGATTCACAAAAAAAATTTCGACCGCCTACGTTACCAACTCCTACTCCTAGCTCCAGTAACGTTATTTCAGATGCTTTCATGGAACTGAAGAACTCAGTTTTAGAATCTCAAAAGAATAAACAAACGATTCCTTTATCTCCAATTCCAGCAGAAATTACAGATAATAAAGAATCAATTTTAAAACAGAAACACTTAGCGTTAGAAAAAGATATGACTGAAGTTTTAGGTTTTTTGTCAAAGAAAATCTCAGTAAAAAAATTAGATATTCCTGAACTTAAACCGAAAGAAGAAGAAGAACCAAGAGAAGAGATACCACCTTCGAGCATGAGTGAAATTTTAAGACGATTAATTACTCTAGATTTGAATATTGAAGCATCAGCTATAATTAAAACAGATGGAACAATATTAGCTTCAGCAATTTCAAGTAGAATTTCTGATTCATTATTTGCAACTATAGGTATGAATCTTTCTATGATAGGATCTGATATTATTGATGGATTAGATGCAGGTGCATTAAAATCTATATCAGTTCGAGGTTCAGATGGAGTTTTAGACCTAGCACCCATAGATAAAGAAGATCCAAATGTTAAAGACATGTTTTTAATTATCTTTTCTCATCCTAAAGTTAAAAGTGGAATAATTTCATTCGCAGCAAATATTGTAAAAAAACAGTTAAAAGAATATCTAGGTCTAAAAGAATAAAATATCTCTAAAACAGAGTCTTTTGTACATTTATTTTATCTACTTTAATTATACTGAAATAAATCAAGTTATTTTGTAATTCTTGTAAAAATGAATTCAATTCATAAATTGAAACTAAAGGAATTTGATTATTATTAATTTTAATACTATTATCCTCTAAGGTGACCATCATGGGTATCAACATTAACGGCAATCTCCTTTGTAATTTTGTATTAATTCCCAATAATTTCTGAACAAATCCTGAAAAGAATTCTGGATTTTTTTTAAGAGCAATAGCTCTTTGGTACTGCAAATCTGCTGCTTTATTGATGGAACTAAAAGAGTCTTTACGTTTCCATTGTTTTGCATCAATAAGTAATACATTATTTAAATAAATTCCAACAATATCAATCTCATATCTTTTTTGGGAAGTTTTAGATTTAAAATTTGATTTATCTGAAAATCGTACATTTTTTCTGGTAATATAATTATTTCTTGAAAGAATTTCCTGTACCAAGGCTTCAAATCCATCATAATTTAAAATTTCAGAAATACTTCTAATGTCGAGTTTTAAGGTATTACCTATATCTATGATAAACAATATTTTATTTATAACAATATAGTGTTGGTAATTCCCTTTTTTTAAAGATACAAAATTAAATTTATTTAAAAAATCTCTTAATTCAGAATTACTAAATTGATTTAATGAAGATATTTTTGAAATCTCGGACCAGACTTCAATAATATTTATATCAGTTTCTTTTAGAATGAAATAAATTTCAGTGTAAAACTGTTTCAAAGATGATTCAGAAAGTCTAGTCATTGTTATAAATAAACTATAGTATTAAAATAACAAAGTGAGAGTACAAGTATTCTGAAGATTCTTTAAAACAAGGAAATGAGTGCATTTTATAATGTCTAATTTGAGTTAGATGTTTAATTAAAAGCTATTAAAATTAGAGTGTCTGATTATAATTCCTACATTTGTTCTTAAATGTTTATTATTAGATTTGTGAATTTAATCCGTTAATAATTTTTTATTTAAGTTTTAGAAATATTAATAATAATATGGATTTATTGCCGAAAGTGTTTAGAACTGAAGGGAATATTGCTAAATTTGACCCATCCAAGATTTTTGAAAGCATTTTAAAAGAAACTAGGATGAGAGAAACGGATGCGAAAGAGATAACTGAATTGGTTGTAAGAAGAATAATTAGTTCAGGCATCAAATTTCTTTCTGGGCCACATATAAGAGAAATAGTCTGTTCAATCCTTTCAGAACAACATTTTGAAAGTGAACGCAAATTATATACCCGAATTGGAATGCCATTAATGGATTATGAAGCAATACTTGAAAAAGGACCAAAAGATAAACCAATTAAACAGATTAATCCAGAGAAAATACATCACTGGGCCGCAAACCAAATCGCTGAAGAATATGCTCATTTAAGAATACTCGAAAATGGGGAATCGAAAGCTCATCTTGCTGGTGATATTCATATCAATGAATTAAATTATTTTGTACTGAGACCATTTAGTCAAATATGGGATCCTCGAATTATTTTAAATTACGGATTTCCTCCGTTAAAAAATTTGAGTGGATACTACCTGAATAAACCTGCAAAAGATTTAACATCTGCATTAATTCAGTTAAATAAATGGATGGGAATAATACAAAACGAATTCTATGGAAATCAAGGTTTTTATTTTTTTAATAATTTTTTAGCACCTTATTTACAAGATCTGCCTGAAGAAATAACATTTCGAAAGATTCAGAATACTCTTTATGATAATAATCAATTACCTTTAACAGTTGGTCGAGAAATTCAACCAATATCAATTTATTCTTCAAGTTCTATTTTTAAAGAAATTTCTGAGATTCCCGCAATCGGACCTAATGGAAAAAGTAAAAATGCATATAAGAATTATCAAAAAGAATCAAAATTGCTTTTCAAAACATTGATCGTTGCTTTTAAAGATGCATACAAACACTTTCATCCTCATTCATTACCAAAACATTACATCTTAATGGATAATAAATTTGTGGATGTAATTGAAGAAATTTATCCTCATTTTTGGGAGGAAATTGGGTTATTGTGCTCATCCTATTTCATGAATTTCTATAGAGATTCATATAAATGTAAAAATATGCAAGGTATAATAAAAGAAAAATTTCATAATTTTGGCATACTTCAAAATATTAGCTTAAACTTGCCCAGATATGCTTTCATATCTAAAAATGAAGATACTTTTTTAGAATTATTACACTCAAATTTGAATTTATGCTCAAATATATTAATAAAAAAATATAATATAATAAAGGAAAGAATTGATTCAAATAATTTACCTTTCTGTAGCAATATTATTGACGGAACTCAATTATTTAAACTTGAAAATCAAGGCTTATCAGTCAGTATAATAGGTTTAAATGAAGCAGTTAAATTTTTAACGAATTATCATATTCATGAGCATTCAGAAGCTGCTAAATTCAGCAATAGAGTATTAGATGAAATAAATCGATTATGTTCAGAATTGTCTGAAAAATATAATAAAGTAATTTTATTGAGTGAAAACCTTTCAAAAACAGCGATCAACAGATTTACTAAATTAGATTTAAAACAGTTTCCTAATCAAGTAAAAACAACATCAAATAATCAAAATTATACTAATTCTGTTCATTTCCGTCAAAGTGCCGAGATTGATTTACTAGAAAGAATTAAGATTCAAGGAGATTTTCATAAATATATTCAAAACGGGGCAATTGTTTATATCTCTTTAAATGACTTAAAAAAAAACGAGATAAATATTAAAGATTTTATCAGGAAGATCACTAAAGATTTAAGGATATCAAGTTTAAAATTTTATTCTTAAATAAGTTTAATACTTTAGTAAAAAGAGTATTTAATAAGAATAACTTCTTTGATTATAGTAAAGTAATATTAGGATTTTATAATATTTTAAAACTAAAGACGTATTGAAATTTAATATGTAAATAATAAATGGGGATTGTTTGACAAAAACAAAGGATAATCAAAAGAAACCAAAACCAATTAAAAAGCCACTTTCAGATGATAAGGCAAATATTATTGAAGCCGTAGTGCTTAGTATATTTGATGAGAATGGACCAACACCTAAAATATTTTGGCCCAATGATTTGGATGAACAATCGGGACTCTTAATTGCTATGAAAACAATAAGTCTGCTAATGGGAGATGCAACTTATCAAAATGGAATAGGAACCGATGGTGTCAACTATTTTGGAATACTTCCCTTCCCTGATATAAAATTAAATGGACTCACTTATTTTTTCCTAATACCAGATATTGAAGCTCGCGGAAAAGCTTTAGCTGCCACAATAACAGTCTTAATTGACGAAAATAATAAAGTCTTCTTCTATGAAAATATGAAGTATTTAAGAATTATAATGGATAAGACTGCTACACTAATTCAAAATAATAAGAAACAAGATGAACGAGAAATAATTATGGATGAGCTAAGAGAAGAACTTATTGACTTCACAAAAGAATTGAAAGATCCTTTTTCAACAAAGAGACAAATAAAAATTTTATTAACTGGATTAGACCAAGCGGGTAAAACAAGTTTTCTATATGGAATTAGGAGAAAATATTCAGAAATTATAAAATCCTTACCAACGAAAGGCGTAGAAAGAACAGAAGAAAATGTGTTTGAAGAACAGAATTCTCAAATTAGCATCTGGGACCTTGGGGGGCAAAAACAATATCGAGAAAGATACCTTGAACAAAGTGAAGTTTATTTATATAATATTGATTTGATGTTCTTTTTCATTGATATTCAAGATGTAGAGAGGATTAATGAATCACTTGGTTTATTTAGAAAAATTTTATCATTACTGATAGAATTAGATGAATTTCCTCCCATTGTTGTATGTCTTAATAAATTTGATCCTGATCTCAAAGGATCTAAAGAGATTTTTAAGAATTTAGAAATAATCGCAGATGAAATTAAGAAAAATTCTGATAGATTCTTTATCAAACTTTTTCAAACAACAATATTTGATCACTGGAGTCTCATTTCAGCTTATTCTTTTGGTTTATCTCAATTAAGTCCTAATCGAGAATTATTTATGAATCAATTAAAGAAATTTGCTAAAAAAACCAATTCAGATGCAATATTATTACTTAACGAAAACGGTATAATCTTATCAACTTTTTCTAAAACAGACATTTCTGGTAAATTGTTTGAAATTATTGCTCCATACTACAAAAATCTTTATAAAACATTTGAAGAGTTTAAATTGCTTGACCATGATTTCATAGTTTCTTCCGGAATTGGTGATGAGTCTAAAAAAGTCATCTTTAAAAAAATTTTAGTTGAAAAATATAATTTATATCTACTCTTGTTTTTAGAAAAATCTTTAGAAATAGAGAAAATTGAAAAAAACTTACCTGAATTCTCAAAAAACCTTATTGATTTAATTCATACCTACATTTGAGATTTTAAAAAAAAAATTAAATTAATATCCATAGGATATCTCTTTTTTGCGTCCTTTTCTTATTAATAGAATAATTGCTAGTAAAACAACACCTACACCTACTCCTATAAAAATAACAACGAATAGCGGAAATGGGCTTAATGGAGCCAAATTTGACTCGAGAACGGTTATTCTTATGTTATAACTATAGTCATAAACACTAGTTTCAGCACGTACAAATGTAGGGTTACCAAATTCACTTATAATAAAATTAGGTGGAGTAATTGAAGGAAAAAAGATGTTTGCACCCACATTCCAATTAAAACGGAGTAAGTCGATTCTATTAAAATAATTTGTAACTTCATGCCATGTTGGATCACATGCAATCCATCCAATTTGGGGCACGTAGTATTCCATCCACGCATGACCTAAAAAATTCGACACTTCATTAGTATCATAAAAATTCCAAGTATTACCTACTTGTGGACGTGTTGTTGCATAATTAGAGATGACAAAACCAACGACCTTTCTAGCAGGAATACCTTGAATTCGTAATAACGTAATCATAAGACTGGAGTATTCGCTACAATCACCCCGGTGATTGCTATAAGCCCATAAAGCACCCATTTCATCTAACAATGTCCCATCATAGGCAAGATAATCTGTAACCCAATTACAAATTTTTTCTGCTTTTTCAACTACAGTATCGTTAGGGTGCACAATGCTGTTTGACCGATTTATTAATGATAAGTCATCTCGTTCATAAAATGTTTCTGAGTAGTTGCAATATAATCTAAACATGTCATCAAAATAATCATATTCCCCAATATCAGTCTCTTCAATATCTTGAAATTTAATCGCACTTAAAGTTATATTGTAAGCTTGATCAAAAGTAAAACTCTCATCAACGGAAAGAGTTGCATTAAATGAATCATAAGTATTATTAAAGCTATCATAATGTCCAATATTAATCTCATCATATCCTGAAAAATTCGTGTATAATAACTTACTTTCTTGATAAGGGGGACAAAAACGAGTTAAAGCTGAATTAGGCATTCTATTATTCAATCGAGTAAATTTAAAGACATAAGTATTTGGACCAGACTTATGAGTTAAAGTAAAATTGGTTAATACTTCGTACTTTACACTCTGACTGACATTATACTTAGAAACACCATAATCAGATGGATATAATTGAGGATATGCAATCATTGCATTAGGAGGTTCTGATAAAAAAACTGACACTAAATTTATTGAAGGAAAGATAAGGATATATAAAAAAACAAATTTGTATTTAGCTTTCATGTTAAAATCATAGATTTTAGATTTTTTTTATATTAGAAATAATAATTTATATTTTTAATTTTAAGTATACCAAAAAAGCAAATTAAGAATAAAAGAGTGAATTTTTATATTTTTTATATAGAAAAAAAAATCTAAGTTTTAAGGCTTTTGATTTACAAAATATTTCTCATAGATGCTGACAACGGAATATCACTTATTGAGTCTACTTTTAAAGAATTAAAGAAAGTTCAAGATGAAATAATAACAGGTTTTTTTAATGCAATAAACATAACTATTGATGTCATTCAAGAGGCTATGGCAAAAGGAAGAAGAGTAAATGAAATGGATAGGGTGTTACAATCAGAAGATTCGACTATCTTTATTTATTATCATCCTTTATCAAGAATCTTATTTTGTTCAATTTCAGATGCCGACGATAACTCTGATAAAATTGAAGAAGTAGTACATAAAATTGCTAATCGTTTTTGGAAAAAGCATCAATCTGATCTAAAGAATTTCAGAGCAACGACTGATAAGAGTAGATTTCAGACATTAATTGCTGATATAGAAAATCTTACAATTGGGGGACGAATAGCAGAAGTTTTTCCAAAATTATTAGTTGTTAAAGGTGTTTTAGAGAAAGTACTTACAATGGGAATAATTAATGAATTTGATCTAAATGTAGCGTTAGAATGCACAGGAAAACACTCTCCTTTAAAAATTTCAAGAATACTAAACAAAAAGCAATCAGAGATTATTACAATATTAAAAAAGTTAGAGCAACTTGAAATTATAAATTTTTAAAAATTATTTTAAATGCTCTACATTCTCTCTAACTCTAAAAGGAAAAAAATAAATGCTTTCGAAATTTATCAAAATTAAAATAAAGATGATTTCATTATGGAGTCTAAGCAACCAATCACTGCTAGTGTAAAAAGTCCCTCCAAAGATGCTCATTTAAGGTTAGGTAATGGGTTTTCTCTAGGTGAAATTAAACAAGCGGGCAAAACTGTTAAATTAATGCAAGATTTGAGCATTAAAATTGATTATTTCAGAAAATCTGTTAACCCTATAAACGTTGAGAGAATTAAATCAATTAAAATTCAAACAAAAAAAGGAAAGAAAAGAGAGTCATTTGTAAAGAAAGAAAAGAAAAAAACTCCGTTTAGACCAAAAACAGAAAAACCAAAAATAAAAAGAGTAGTGAAACCAAAAGCACCTCCTACAAAATCGGCCCCAAGACCTAAAAAGAAAGAAAAAGTAAAGCCTATTAAACTAGAAAAGCTGGAAAAGGTTCCAACTGAACCAACTGGCATAAGATTAACAGACTTATCAGGATTAGGAGCAGCAACTGCAAAAAAATTTATAGAACTTGGTATTAATAATGTGGAAGATTTAGTTAAAGAAGACCCTGATGAAATAGCCGCATTAATTAAAGGGGTGTCTTTAGAAAGATTGAAGAATTGGATTGAAGAAGGAAAACAATTGACAAAATAAGTCTCTTACTTCTATTCTTCTCTCAAAATAAATAATTGCTGTCAACTTTATTATTACAGAAATTTTATAAACGATAAAGTTATTAATTTTTTGTTTAAATAAATTTATAGAAGTAAATCTCATTCTTGAGACATTAATTAGGAAGAAGGTATTGATATGGAATATAATTTTTTTGTATATAAGAAACCAGAATGCGGAATTACTATTAACAAAATGCCAAAATGGTTTCAAGAAACAGAATATAAAGGTGACGAGAATCAGGGTTTTATTACATTACATTCTCAAAACGAACATGATGAGATTTGGGGTCCTAATTCTAATATGGAAATAAGTTGGGAAAAAATTGATAGACCAAATCTTTTTTATTATAAGGAAGTGCAGAAATCAATAGATATTTACAATGCAATTGGTCTTGTTGTCACAGAAAAAAATAGAGACTGGTTACTGAGTCATGAAATTACTTTTTGGCTTGGTTCTCGTAATAAAATGATTAGGAAAAGATTTTATCATGAAAAGGCAATCCATTGTATATTTTATTGTGATATGTCAGAACGATTATTTAATATTCATACATCTATGATAGGGGAAAAATATGAAGAATTTAAATCATATATCTTAAAATCCTATAATTCAATAGTCTGTCATGGGTCTTAGGATTTACGAGCGAGAACAAAAAAATTATCTCTATTCGTGGGGCCTCCTGTTATCTTAAACTCGTCAATTGTAAAAATATTTAATAATTTCTTAAGTTCCCGTTTAGAAAAAAAATGATAAAAACGATTATAGATCTTATTTTCTTTTGAAAGTGTCCAGGGGACATATTTATCGCCAAACTCTTCTAAACCTATCTTTTTTTGTTGATTCTTATAATCTTTGGTGAAATTCCTCTTGTACAGCTCCGAAAGAAAATAATCTCTAAACTTTTTTTGCCATTTACGCCATACAGTAAGGATTAATTTTCCCTTAACTTTTAACACTTTATACATATTAACAATAGCAATTTTTTGATCAGATTTTTGTTTAATATGATGTATAGTGGCAATAGAAAAAATTGTGTGCACAGAATTATTTCTAATAGGAGGATTAACCAAATCTGCATGAATTAGTTGATAAAATTTAGATTCAAATAGAGAGAATTCATCAACATTTTTTAAATTTTTATTAGCTATTTTCAGTAATTCAAAAGAAATATCAATTCCTATTAACTTATTAGGAGGATTACTCATTAATTTAAAATTTCGACCATTAGCACAGCCTAAATCTAAAGCTTTTCCTCTAAAGCGATATCCTTTATTTTTTAAAAAATCTATAAAGAACTCAAGTGGTCGCCATGGCTTTTTTCGTTTTAAATGATAATCCTGTGCAATCTTATCAAAAATCGGATCTTCCATCGAATACATACCTACGATATTTCTTTTTAAAACATTAATGATAATATGATAATATTGATATATAATTTTCAATATATATTATTGAATAAAATAAGAATATTGAGATATGAAAGAAATAACTGATACTCTAACTGTTTTTTTCAACATATTCAGAAATGACATCAAAGAATACTATGAAAAAAGTTATTCCTATTTAAAAGATCTTATAGTATATAAAAAAATTAATTTAAATCAAAAGATAGAAATAGAAAACGAAAGATCTGTAAAAAACAATCTTGTAAATATGTTGAAAGCAATAAAAACTGGCCTAAATACATTAGGTATCTCAATAGATCAGTTAAATGAGAGTCAGAATAAATATTTAGAATATTTTGATAATAAAAGTGAATTAGCCCCTAATTATAATTACTATTTTGAGGAATATCTAAATAGCTATGTAAATAAATTATTAATAGAAATTCTTATTGAATATCTACTTGATCTTGACTTTAAAAAACTTGAGAATGTAAATTTATTTGATCTGCTTCCTCCATATTTCATTTCAAAATTAAATGAATTTAAAAGGAGTCATTTTGGCAATATTAACATCATTAACATGTTTAAACAACAAAATTACTATGAATATATTAATTTCGTAGATTTAACAATAAAAAAACCTGAAAAAGTTCCAGAAAATGATATTTTAAAAGAGTTAAGAGAAGCAAAAGAGGGATTTATTGAAACTTTAAAAACCCCTAAGAAAGAGTTATTAAAACCATCAATTGAAGCTTCACAACAAATATCAGTTTCTGAAGAAAAAATATCTCAAATCAATGATAAAAAGGTTTTGCCTCCATTAGATCAAAGGTTTAATATTTTATTAAATACTGGTACCTTTATTGATTATTTTGGGCATTTTAATCCTATTCATCCTAATATTATCAGTAAATTTGATATTGATAAATTAAGCCTTATTAATTCAAAAGTAGTAAATCGTGAATATTTCGATTTAGAGTGTTTATTTTATTATATTTCTATTCTAAAGATGTTAAATCTCGAAGTACCGTTTACTAATCAAGAGATTGCAGAAATTATGAAAGATTTTATTAATGGGTGGGTATTCAGTTCTTCTAAAGATAACGCTCCAGATGTCATTAATAATTTCTATGGTCTTGTTATTTTTTTTGAATTAGACTTAATAAACAAAACAGACATTATCGATCTCCAAGAAATTGAAAATTTTATTAGATCTGAATTTGATAATCTTGTACTAAAAAAATTAACCACTAATCTACATTCACTCTTATGCTTGAGATTGATAACAATGTTCCAAAAAAAAGCAATAAAAATGAATTTAGATTTAGAATCAATTTCACATTTAAATATCTTAGGAATTGATAATTTCAAACCTACTATCGATATTTTTAACCATTTGGTGACTTTAAGACTACTCGGTAAGGAAGCGATTATCGATACTATTAAAAGGACTTATATAACTGAGATTAAGAAGTTAATTATATCAAATGGATCTGTTAATGATTTAATTACAGAGTCAGCTAGAGCACTACTAATTTTACATCTATTAAATTTAAAAGATAATGAGGTAGAATTATGTAGAAATTTATTAAATTTTATTACAAGTAAAACAAGCTTCTTTTTTATAGAAAATGTTAATAAAGATTTTAACTGGCGAAGCGATAGATTGGGTTTTAAAATAGAATTAGAAATGTTATACTGGGCTTTATTAGCTAGTTCGCAATTTTCTATGATGGTTTAATAAGATCCTTCAATTTAAAGATATTAAAAAGAAATTTCTTTACGGAAGGGGTTATCTTCCCATTTTTCACTGATTCATTCCACTCTGTTATGACGTTATAATTTTTTTTTAAGTCTTCTAAGGTTTTTTTACTTAATTTGATCCAATGATGTTGATCTATCAGAGCTGCTTCCTTTCCAATTCCGGGACAATATAATTTTCCCTTTTCAGTATAAAATATGTCAATTTTGGCTTCTTTTTCATAATATTCTATTAATTGAACTGAAAAGGGGAATGTTCGACAGAACATTGGTCTTAAATCATAAATTTGACATTTTTTATCAGTAGAATTATAGAAAAAACAACCACCTAAACTATTTTTGAGAAGGGCTATAAAAGCTAAACCTTTCTCTGTTATTATGGGAGATAAAACCATTCTCTGTTTATCTTCAACAGTTAATGTCTTATCAAAAACAAAAAATCCGATAATTTCAAGAACTTCATTTATATCCAAATCTAAACCATTCTTAATTCTTAAAATATCTAAATACGTAAGATTCACTAACGTATTCTTATCAGTGCAGCAATTTCCACACCTAGTACAAGTAAATCTTAATTTTTCCACATTAATCATAGAAAATATAAAAAAAAATAAAAATTGGTTATGTTCTTGGAATTTTAGTTATTCAAAGGTATTATTATTTTCTGTTCTATTAGTGATTCAATCGCCTCTATAATTAAACTCTTGTTTTCTTCACTTACCAATTCAACAATATTATTAAGATCAGCAACGATATTGCCTGTTGACATTGATTGAATAACATTAATTACTCTCATCTCCATTTTTGTCAATCTTTTCTCTTTTTTCAGAGTAATTAGGTTAATAGTACTAGATAGTTTAAATGATTCCTTGTAATAAAGCTCAAAATATTCATTTAATATTTCAGGAACTAAAATTTCGAAATCATCTAAAGCTCCATCCCAATTTTCTAATTCTTTGGAAAGTTTTAAGTTAAGTGCTAAAACTAGATTTGAAATTTCACTCTTCAACCTATCAGAGGATTTTTCTTTAAGAATAAAAACCACTCGTATGTCTTCAACATCAACGATTAAGCAATAGAATTGTTTAAAGTTTAATTCAATCATTTTTTGAACACCATAACCTTTTTCTGGGTGAGCAATTTCTGGTTTTGTTACCTCTTTTTCAACAAATTCTTCCCCGATCATAGTAATTGCTTGTATAAAGCCAGAAAAAAGCTCTTTTTTATGTTTTTCTAGAATTGAATAACTTTTCGAAAAGATTGGAATACCACTTAATTTATGAATAACTACAATTGCCTGGATATTTTTTAGATCTCTAAATTTCTGTGTTCTTGAAAGTAATTCCGCTTCTTTTTTCCTTTTTAAAGGTAATAACACATATGATCGTAAACTAAGTATCCCAAAAATCGCACCAATACCTATAGAAGCAAATAAAAGTGCCCATAGAAAATAATTTGGGCTTTCTGGTAATACTGGAGGCTCCATTACTTCAAATTGATATATATGTAATTGAGGTTCGTATCCTATTGCTGTAAATTCAAACATTAACCGGTATGTTCCTGTACCATTATAAAATATTGTACTGAACTCAATAGTATAAATCCCCCCAGACAAATCTCGTGTTGTATAATACTGAGAGTCACTAATATTAACCGAAACTTGAGCACCTGAAATTCCTTCATCGTCATATTCAGAATAATAAAAAAATCTTATAGTACTATTTTGATCAACTATTATTTTTGAATCTGAATCTAATCGTTGTAAGTTAGTATCCTCACCAAGGTTAATTATCAATGTTAAATTGCTATTTATAAAACCAGTTTTACTTGAGTTAATAATAATATTATATAATCCATAACCACCTAGATCAGAAGTATCAAGTATGCCATCGTATATTCCTAAAGCAGCTTCTACTAAAAATCTAGTCCCTGTAGTCCAATTATAAGATAAAATTGCATTTGGAATTGAATGTCCTGTTTCAGCATCTCTTAAATATACACGTAAAGGTATTATATCTCCTACCGTAGCACCTGTTTGATGATCTAATTCTGCATCATCTGGTTTTAGAATAGTTAAATAACTATCATGCACTAATATGAAATTCGATTTTATACCACCAATAGCAGTTCCATTACTCCAAAATAGAGAGTAATTATAAATACCTCCAATTGAATTTCCTGGATTAAATATTATATCGTCAAAAATCACTGTACCATTTGAATATGGGGCTTTAGATTCTTGAAACCAAATACTTCCATTAGGATAATTAATAGTCAAATTAACATTAGTTAGATCTAAATTTTTAGGAATTTCATTTGAATAGTTTATTTGAGTTTTTATTTTTGTGACTTCCCCTGTTCTAAATGAAAAATCACCCCATTCTCCTCCTTTAAGCATTTCTGTATTTACGCTGTTAATATAATTCGGAGAGATTGCTATAAATGTCCACCAACCCGGAAAATTTGCGTTAGTATTGTTAATTTTTAAATAAGTATCACCAAGATTCCCTCCTTCAAAAGGAATTAATTGAAAAGTAGGATCTAAAACAGAAATGAATTCCCAATTATTTGGCTTAATTATTTTAAATTCAAAATCAGAATATTTCGCAGGCATATAAAAATTATGAGTAAATTCCCAATTTACGGAGCAATTTTGTAGAATTTGATAGGAAACTCCAGGTTGCGTTGTTTGTTCTACTCTTGAAGTTGTCTCGTGATAACCATATAAAATAGTATCTAACTCAAATTCAAGAGAAGGAGATAATGTTTCCACATTTAATGTTACTGGATTGTTTTCCCAATAACCTGTTAAATTTAAATGTGAACTCCCCCATTGATTATTATCAATAAAATTTTCTCCATTTAACGTTAGATTAATGTCAGATTGAGTTGAATTTGCTAGAGAGGTTAGTATTAGCGAAATATTGTCAAACCAAAAGATTTGTTGAAACAAATCTTTAAATCCCGAGTATGTGATTGAAGCACCACTCATAATCCCTACAGAAATGTTAATTTCATTATTATTTTGAATATCATTAAAAATATTTGAAGTGTTGACCCATAAATCCATATAAATTTTACCTGTGCTATGCCAGCTTTTTCTTCCTGCATCTACAATATCTCTCAATCCTTTAGAATAAATACGTTCATTATTTATCTCACAATAGAGAAAATTTTCATTAGACGCCATTGCAGATTCCGCATAATAATTAAAACTGATGTATCCATCAATAATGGCACCCCTTGGTATAGTAATATTTTGATATATCTCTGAAAAATGACCTTCCTGATATCTTGCCTTCATCCAGGTCTCTCTTCTCGGTTCTCCCATTAATGTTAAGTACATTGCTGTGTTACTGTCAATCTCGCCTGGTCCAAAGTTTGTAATGTTATTATTACTATAACCCCATGAATTTGTATATTCAAAGTAATTAGTACTTGAATTATAAAATTCATAATAATCCATAACATATCCATACCACTCTATTGATCCATCGGAATTAATAGTAATCTTTAAAGTATCAGAAATAATCCAAGGAGTATAAAAATCAGTTGCCATTCCAGTAAAGGCAAATTGTAGATCATTATTTCCATCATAAATATAAAGTAAATCCCAATTACGTTCAATTTCTATACGAGAAAAATGTAGCCTCATCGCGCTAGCTCCGCTTTCACTAATGGTGCTATGAATATTAGAAGGATTACTAGGATCATTATCCAAGCCATAACTATAATTGTGGTCGGGATTCCCTGGAGGATCAATATTAAATTGTTCTTCATCTACTTTATATGGAGTATCAAGACTGTAAAAGTCATTATTTTGAACCCAATCTCTCGTATCATGGACATTTCTTATGTTTGTCTGAATTTTTGATCCTTTCCATTCATGAATATCATCTAGATAATAAGTTAAATTGAGTTCTTCTTGATTAGTTAGAGAAACATGCTGATTATTATCATAAAGAATTCCTGTATCATTTATTAACAAAGGAGCTTCAATTCCTTGGAATAAGAGTGTCTCCCCATTTGCAATTGATATTTTTTTGTTATCTTGTTCATTATTCTCGCTATTACCTTGATTGAAATTATTGAATAAAAATGAATTAGTAAAAATCGTTAACAAGAGAACAAAACCTATAACAAGAGTTTTCTGATATTTTTTTATTAAACTATGTTTAGCATTTTTTTTTATCAAATATATCCCCTTAATTAAAGAAAACTGATATTTTTATGTAAATTTAATAAAATTTCATGAATTTAAATGATAGTTTAATTTGGTAAAAATTCTTCTTTCAAACCATCAATAAAAAATCTTTTATCTTTTCCTGAAATTCGATTAATATTAACGCCACGATTGTTGTAAATGTCTGGGGGGATATCTTCAAATAAGGAAAGTATTAAAATTATAGCGTTCATAACAAAAGTTCGATTTCGGGTACGTTTAAGATACTTCATAAGCTCAATCATTGATCTATTTTTCCAAATTTCTGTTTTTTCTCTATCTCCTTCTTCATTCTGAAAGAAATCAATGATTTTCAAATAGAAATCTGATTCAAATGTATCACTATTGTTATTAATTTTCATTTTTCCCTAGCTTTTTTCTTCCCTTCTAATTATTTAAACTTAAAACTTATTTTTAAGACCATTTATTTTATTAATTTTGTGTGATATCAGTCCGCACAAATTGATCATATGCTATATTTCTTCAACCCGATACGGACTTAAATCCCAAAATCTTAATGAAAATATTTTGTGTGTAAAAAAATTTATGATATCTTAGTATTATATTTACCAGCTATTTTATTTTCCAATATAATATATAGGTATCATTTTGTTTCAATAAAACAAGACACGAATGAAAAATTTCAACTTAATAAACGTATTTACTAAAATAGATTAGATAAATATTGTTAAGAGAAATCAATAATGAAGATTTAGACTCCTGAAATCTCTATAAGACAAATGTGTATATAAAATTTGAAAATTAGCTTTTAAATTTATCCAAAAGAGAGATTTAGAATGATATTTATAAGTTCCATTTACCTGTTTCATAAATTATATTTCCATCAGCGATAATCCTAGAATTCGGTGACTTCATATCTTTTAAAATATCCCAATGTATTCCACATTTATTTTGTGACCCGGCTTCCTCAATTCCAGCTCCAAGAGCGCAATGAATTGTCCCTCCAATTTTCTCATCGAAAAGCATGTTTTTCGTAAATTTCGTAATACCGAAATTAGTTCCAATGGCAAATTCTCCTAATACGTCAGCATTTTCAATTTTTAAAATTTCTTTTAATAGTTCTTCACCTTTATCTGCGGATGATTTTATTACTCTTCCATCTTTGAATTCTAAATATATATTTTCAATTTCCTTTCCTTGGTAAATTCCTGGGTATGTAAACCGAATATGTCCATTTACAGAAGTCTCAACCGGACCTGTATAAATCTCACCTGCGGGTAAATTCTTATGACCACAATCATTTAACCATAGCCTCTCTTTTACAGACATAGTTATATCCGTATCTTCACCAATCACCTGGATTTTTTCAATATTTTTTAGAAAATCACAAATTTTTTCTTGTTTTTTTTCCATAGCTACCCATTCTTTTACAGGATCTTCTTTATCTAGGAACAAAGCTTTCTCTATAAATTTAAAATAAGAAAATAAATCCATTTTAGCTTCTTGGGCAAAAGAATTACATGGAAATGGTATTAGAAGATATTTTAATTCTTTTTTACCTATCCTCTCCATTAAAATGCCCCAAACCTCTCTATTAGCTGGTGATCCTTGAACTTTCGTTATCAATTTTGGATCAACTAAACTCATTTTACGCGTATTATAATCTCCAGAGATTACAATATATGAATCAAATTCTTGAATAATCGATTTTTGAATGGGATCTACATAAAGTAATTGTTCATCAGATGAATATTTTAATCTTAATTCTTGAATTCCTTCAATTTGAACATTAAGTAAAGGATGACCTCCAGCTTTGACAGTTTCAATATACATAGCTTGAAAAAGCTCTTGTGCTAAAGCAGGACCTGCAATGAAGATTCTTTCTCCCTTCTTTACGTTAACAGCATAATTTATAGCTAGTTTTGCTAATTTTTCATAGAAAGTATTAATCATAATTAACCTAATTTTTCATCTCATTTTTATGTTTATGAAATTGAAGACTTAAATAATTTTAAATAGAATTAGAATTATAGCTTTTGATACGGGAGGTACTATGTCAGATACTCTCATAATTGATGAAGAAGGAGCTTTTATAGTAGGAAAAGCACCAATATTGTATAAATAATTTTGTATTTCATGGAAGGAAGACCACCATATAAATAATAAGAATTTACATAATAGGGGCTTTCAGATCTTTTCTTGGTCCATATTTATCATAATTTTTTTCTTTATACCAAGTATAAATTCCTACGCCCATTAAAAAAAAGGAAAATATTAGATAGAAAATCCAAAATGTAAGGCCCGCTGCAAACCAACCAATACTATAAATTCCTTTTACTATAACAACAAATATTATGGCACTCAGAGCTATTATTGCGGATGTAATGCCACAAAGTATATCAAAATAAATCCCAGCTCTTTCTTTCTTTAAACGTTTCCTCCCTGTTGTTAAAGAAGCCATATATTCTCAACTATTATATGTTTTTTTCTTATTTTTTCTTATGAGTCTAGGTCGTTCTAAATTTTGCTATTTTTTCTATGATGATTTGAAATAAATTATAAAAGTTCTTCTATATTTTTATAGGAATAGTTAAAAGTCTCTGCTATTTCTTTTATCGTTAAGTTACCCTTAAAAATATTAACACCTTTTCTTAATGAAGGATATTTTTTAAGAACATTAACAATATCTTCATCCGATATTAAGTTTAATAAATAGGGAAATAAACTTTCAGATAATGCTTCTGTAGATGTTCTTGGATAAGCACCAGGCATATTTGTAACACAATAATGAATTATTCCTTCTTCTATATAGGTAGGTTCTTCGTGATTTGTAGGTTTACTAGTTTCTATACAACCTCCTTGGTCAATTGAAACATCAATTATCACAGAACCAGGGTTCATTGATCTAACCATCTCTCTTGAAACAATCCTTGGTGCTTTAGCATTTGGAATTAAAACAGTCCCAATTAAAATATCTGCTTTTTTAACACTTTCTCTTATATTTCTTATATTTGACATAATAACATTAATTCCTCTTGGCAAAATTTCCTTTAGATATCTAATACGTGCTATATTTCTTTCTAAGATTGTTACATCAGAACCCAAACCATAGCCTGCTAATGCAGCATTCATGCCAGCAGTCCCTCCCCCTAATACAGTAACACGTCCTCTATATACTCCAGTAGCCCCTCCTAATAAAACACCTTTACCTTTATTATGGAAAGTAATTAAATTAGCACCTTTAATCAGAGCCATCCTTCCTGCTATCTCAGACATAGGTATTAAAATCGGTAAATGCCCATTATCCAATTCGACAGATTCAAAAGCGATTGCTGTTGATTTACCCTTTAAAAATACATCTGTTAATTCTTTAACAGCAGATAAATGTAAGAAAGAAAATAAAATGGGTCCAGGATTAAAATAATTTAATTCTTCTAAAACGGGCTCTTTAACTTTAACAAGTATATCTGAATCTGTATAAATCTTTCTTTTAGTATCATGAACTTTTGCTCCTGCTTTAAGATATTGTTCATCATTAAATCCTGCATTTTTTCCAGCGGCATGTTCGAGTATTATATTATGACCTAGATGAACAAGTTCCTCAACATTATAGGGCGAAAGACTTACTCGTCCTTCTCCTGGCTTTATTTCTTTTGGGATTCCTATTATCATTTTTTCCTCAAAACTCTATAGGTGTAAAATAAATATTTATAATTTAATTAAAAGAAATATTTCTAATAAAATTAAATTCACTAATTAGGATTAAATTGATTAAATTTTTTTTTCCACTTTTAGCAGCTTCATTTGCATGATTAGCAATCTCTCTAATGGCCTATTCAATCTCCTTTACTCTTAGATAAGCCATAACTTTTCACACAATTAAAAAGTTTTAATCCTTAATGATTGGAGATATAAAAGAAAATTAATTAAGTTTATTATCAATCTTAAAATGAATGAGCTTTATTCTTTTGAAGAAATTTTCCTATTATATTAATATAAATATGATTAAGGCGATATGTGCATTCTAATACCAATATTGATTTAATAGTAAAAGATAAAAAAAAAAAATTATAGAGAACTTTATCCAGGAGTTTTAAATTCAAATCCACATTTTCCACAGAATTTGATATCAGGGTCTTCAATTTCTGCTCCACATTCAGGGCAAAATTTAAGTTCTGGTCCTTTTGCCGGAGGTGCTTCTTTAGTCACAGGGATGACTTCTTTCTTTTCGGGAATTTTCATCGGACGCTCCTTTGAAAAATAACTAGCAACACCAGCGGCAATAAATGCTATAGCAGCTGCTATAAAGCCTCCAATAATCCCAAATCCTGCACTATGTAGAGGATAATTTAAAAATCCCATATTCCATGTCCAGAATGTATAAGGAAATCCGGTTAAAACTGCATCCCAATAATAAGCCATAGGAAAAAACAAAGGTACCATAACAAGCCATAATATCTCGGCAATAAGAGTTAATGCACCACTGATAACTGAAAAATTTCTAACAAACCCTAGTTTATCGCTATCTCTCTTAAGTTTAGCAGCAGCTGATATCAGTAAAACTCCGCTTAGAGTAATTAAAATGGTAGTGACCAGTGAGGGAATTAAAACTAAAGGATCCATAATAAAATCTGTTCCAGAAAAAAATCCAGTATAATCATAGATGTATAAGCCCCAAAACCAAAGACTAGCCGTGACCATACCTAATAAATTCATACTAACAGCGGGAGTTACTACGGCAATAAGAGCAAGGATACCTGCAACTAATGGAATAAGCCAAATATTTTTTCTAATGTCTGCCATAAGATTCATCTATTTTTTAGAATTTCGTTGATTATTATTATTATTTGAAAATTATTTAAGTTTTACTTCTATTTAAATTTTGGAAAAATAAAGAATCTTTTTAACCTTTTTTTAGTAACGTCAATGGTTCTAGATTATAATCGACAAAATTATTTGTAGATTAATATATTATACGTTTCTAATAGTTGAAAATATTAGAATTCATTAAAACTATAAGATTTAAATATAATTAAAATAAATAATAAAATTATAATCATCAAACTTGATTATTTAATCCAAAAAAAAAACATAATAAGGTTAGAAAAATGGAAACTGTAAAAGGTAAAATGTTAGTTGGTCCTATTCTTGCTTTAATTGGAGGTATCTTGTTATTAATAGCAGGGCTTATTGGTTTAACAAATCCATTAATTCAAATAATAATTGCGATTTTTCCAATTGCTGCCCTTTCATTTGTTATGTCGATAATACTAGGTGTATTAGCATTAGTGGGAGCATTTATGGCAATAACAGGTAAAAAACAAGGTAATTATCTAACATTAATTGCTGGGTTAGTTGGGACTATTGGAATGTTTATCCCACTAACAGCAATTGGACCAATGCTTGTCTACACATTCATTTTCGTTGATCCAATATTAGTTCTGATTGGCGGAATTCTTGGTGTCCTATTAAAAGAATAAAAAATAAACAAATAACAAAAAAAAAATAAATTCTAACAACAATTTTTTTTTTAATTTCTCAATTTTGAACTTATTATAATAATAAATTCCAATTTATCTCTTTTTCAATTAAATTCAGTACCTTTTCAATTTCATCTTCTTGAATTCCTGGTTTTAGACGTTCTAGATTTCTCATAGTTGTGTATGTATCAGATGGACTTAGAATTATTGGAATTCCCTTTTCATTAGCAGTAGTAATTACTCCTATATCTGGTTGGATAAATCCTGTTAATATAAGAGCAGAAACGTCTTGAGTTAACGCGGCCATTGCTAGATCAGTTCTATCTCCCCCTGTAATAAATGCAGCTCTTTTAACTTGTCGTAAATACTTTAAAGCTGCCTGTGCGTTCATAGCACCTATAAGAAATGTTTCAACTAAATTATTTAAGCCAGAAGAGGCTTGTTCATTTATCAATTCTCCACCAATTTGTTCTATGATTTCATTTACACGAGGAGAAAATAACTCCACACTTCTTTCTATTATCCCTAATACAGGTACGTCATACTTATTTATATGGTCTTTCGTAAGTTCTTTAATTCTTGCTATATAATCAAAATCTATTTTATTGAAAAGAATTCCCTTGATCCTAACTTGACGGAATTCAAAATAATTCTTAGTGAAAAATAAGTTATCAATACATCGATCTGACGATTCTGTTGAAATATATATTAATTCATTAATATCTAGAGTTTGAGCGATGCTAACATCATCTAATCCTACTCTAATAAATTTTCTAATACTAGGATTACCTTCAATAATTACATAATCTATATCTTTAGTAATTTTATCATATACTTCTTTAATTTTTTGTAATAATTCTTCCTTTTTCATAGAATCCACCAAATCAACGTAGTATGCATCTGGAATTGAAACAGGTGAAATACAATCATATGGGAGATCTGTTCGGTAAACCGTGTTTAAGATAAAACCAACATCTGGATCTGCTTTATTAGTGAAAGCACTTTTTGGGATTCCTATTGGTTTAAAATAAGCAAATTTTTTTCCTTCTTTTTTCAATTTCTGAATAAAACCTATTGAAAGAAAACTTTTTCCCGCACTTTCTTCTAATGAGCTTAAATAATATATTTTTGCCATTTTCTTCCCTTTTCTTATTTCTTTCCTTATTATATTATTTTAACTTTTACTTAATTATTTTTTATCTTTTTATGGTAATTTTTATATCCACGGCACTGTAACCTTTCACAAAAGCAAGAAGAGGATTAATATCCAATTCAACGATATCTGGAAAATCCTTAACAAGCTGCGAAAGTCTAAGCATTACATCTATGATAGCTTCAATATCCGAGGTAGGTTCACCTCTTACACCTTGTAAAAGACTAAATATTTTTGTACTTTCTATTTGTCGTTTAGCATCTTCTCTTGTATATTTATAAGCTAATGCAAATGATACATCTTTCATAAAATTGGCATATATTCCTCCCGTTCCAAACATGAGTATAGGTCCAAAACCAGGATCTCGTGACATTCCAATTATTATTTCATTTATCTTTTCTTGTGATTTAAAATCAATCATCTCTTGTACTTCAACACCGTAAATCTTAGCATTTTGAGGACCAAATCTTTTAGCATTGTTGACTATTTGTATATAAGCTTCAAAAGCATCTTGCTCTGTTTCAATATTTAATAGTATACCTCCTATATCCGTTTTATGGATGATGTGTGCTGACGATATTTTCATCACAGACTTTCCAATTTCAGCTTGTAATTTCATAGCTTGCATAGGAGTTTGAGCTAATCTAGATTTTGGAGATTTTATCCCGTAACAATCAAAAATTTCACTTGTTTCATAGCTTAATAAAACTATTCTATCATCTTTTCGGACATTAGAGAAGATTTCTTTTACTCGTTTTTTGTTAACTTTAAATGAAGGAATTTTTAAATCTTTTAAGGGAGTACTTAGTAAATATTTACGTCGCTTTGTTAAGGTTTTTAATGAATGAGCAGCTCTGTCTGGAAATTGATAACATGGAATATAGTTTTGTTTTAAATATTCTCTCCCTTCTAAAATATTTTTTCCTCCAATAAAAGAACATACAATTGGTTTTGTATCTAAATACTTTGATGAGATATTGTGAATTAGTTTTGCAACCTCAGTTGGTCTAGTTTGAGCTTGAGGAGTTAAAATTATTAAGGCCCCTTCTGTTGTTATATCACTAAAATTTTGTCCAGAATTTAGACCAAAAATGGTTTTGATCGTAAATTCATATCTATTTGGGGTAGCATCTCCTATAATATCAATTGGATTAAAGATTGCTGCTTCTAAAGGCAAATTCTCTCTTAAAGAATGAAGAATTGGTTCTGAAAAACTTGAAAATTTCAAATCCTCACGTTCAAATGAATCCGTCGCTACGATCCCAGGGCCTCCAGCGTTTGTGATTATTGCAAAAGAATTTTCTTTTGGTATGGGTTGGTAGAGAAAAATCTCTCCATAATCAAATAAATCCTCAATAGTCTTTGCTCTTATCACACCACATTTTTCAAATGCTAAATCGTAGGCAATATCTGCTCCTGCTAACGCTCCAGTATGACTTGAAGCCGCTCTTGCACCAGCCTCACTCACTCCGGATTTCAATATGATAATTGGCTTTTTACTAGTCGCTTTTGGTAAAACTTCTAAAAATCTTTTTCCATCCTTAATACTTTCTAGATAACATAAGATTACTTGTGTATTTTCGTCATCAGCAAGATATTCAATGAAATCTACAGCTCCTAAGTCAGCTTTATTACCTAAACTAATATTACATGAAAATCCAAACGCTTGTGTCATACTGTAATCCATCATGCCAGTTAACATGGCACCCGATTGCGATATCATTGCAATTCCTCCTTTTTTAGGAGTTTCCGTCGCGAATGACCCATTAAAATTTAGACCAATCAGACCTAAACAGTTTGGTCCTAAAATTCTCATATTATACTTTTTACCTATTTTGATAAGGTCATCTTCTCTTTCAACTCCTTCTCCTCCAATTTCCTTAAATCCCGCCGAAATGATGATTAATCCTTTTACTCCTTTTTTACCACATTCTTCTGTTGCTCTATTTACAAATTTTCCGGGGATTACAAAAATAGCTATATCAATATCTTCAGGTACATCCAATACACTCTTATAGCAAAGTAAATTACAAATCTTCCGAGCTTTTGGGTTTATTGGGTAAATTTTACCATTATAACCTGAATTTATAATATTATTTAATACAGTATTGCCTACTTTACCTTCTGTTTTACTAGCACCGACTATAGCAATACTTGTAGGGTTAAAGAAAAATGAGATATCGCTATTAGCCATTTTTTCATCTAAATATTAAATATATTCTAAAGCTTGTATAAAATTCTATTAATGTGATTCTTTTTAAATGTTTCATTGATTAAATATACATCTTTCACATCTTTGAAAACAAAATTATTAAAAATTTTACATCTTTTCTATTTCTATGACTAAAGTTGTTATTATAACTAATAAAGGCCAAATTAATCTGGATTTATTTGATGGAGAAGCCCCCCTTACAGTTGCTAGCTTTTTACACTTAATAAAGCAAAACTTTTATAATGGTATAGTTTTCCACCGTGTAATCGCGGACTTCATGATTCAAGTAGGGTGTCCCCTAGGCCGTGGAACTGGTGGACCGAGAGATAAAGGCATTAATTCTTTTCCTTATCAAGGTAATCAAATAACTTATCCATTTACAGATGAATTTCAAAGTGGTAAAAGGTTTGATAAACCAGGTATCTTAGCGATGGCAAATGCCGGATCAAATACCAATGGATCCCAGATTTTTATCACTCATGTACCTACACCGCATCTCAATAATAAACACACAATATTCGGGGAAGTAATAAGTTCTTCAGACCAAGCTGTCGTTGATTCAATAGTTCAAGGGGATAAAATTCTCGAAATAAAAATACTATAATCTTTAGTTTTTTTCTTTATTCTTTTCTTTATTATTTGTGAAATCACTGAATAATACTAAATATTTATAGATATTACTAATATTATTAAATTGAATTGTTTATAATAATTCTAATAACTAATTATGGCTATAACTAATGAGTAAAGATTTGAAAGACTTGATTGATTTAGTTGAAGAGGAAACAAAATCTCAAGCTGAATTAGAACATACAATACATTCACTAAAAGAAGAAATTGATCGATTAGAATTTACTGTTAATGAGCAGAAATTATTAATTGAAAACCTTAAGAGTCAGATGAAAGATGAAGAACTTGAGCAGGTTAAATTGCCTAGCGAAATAGATATATTGAAAGATATTATTACTGCTCAAAGAAAGGAAATAAAAAACAAAGATAAAATAATTGATAATTTAAATGATAAATTATATGAATTGAGTTCAGGAATCGAAAATGATGGAGAAAAAATTAGTGAAGAATTTATTAATGCACAAAAATTAATTGTACAACTCACAGATGATAACGAAACCTATAAGGATCAAATTGAACATTTAAAAACACAGATTGATACGATTAAATCAAAAAAAAATGAAGGGGAAGATTGGCTTGATGATGAGGCTAGGGCTAAAGAAAGCGAAGAATTAATCAATTTCAAACGGTTAAATTTTCAATTGATGGAAGAAAATGGGTTATTACGTGTTGAAATTGAATCTTTGAAATCAAGATTTCAAAAAAGCCTAGAAGAGGCTATGTCAAAAGAACTAGATACTATCAATGAAGATAATGTTGTTTTATCTTCAAAATTAGATTCTTTAAAAACAAAATTACATGAGCAAACTGAATCGAGTTTAGAAGAACTGGAATTAGTGAATAATAAAAATGCACAATTAACATCTGAATTAGAAAATTTAAAAACTAAATTTCAAGAACAAAGAGAAACAAGTTTAGAGGAATTAAAATTAACAAATATTGAAATTGCAGATTTAACTTCAGAATTAACTGATTATAAAACGAAAGTAGAACAGTTGTATGAAGAATTAGAAAAAACAAGTCAACCAGCTATAATTTCTACTGAAGAAGCTTTACAGTTTACTAATATGAAAGAAGAATTAGATGATTTGAATGATAAATTATTAACATATCAAAAAGATAATAAAGAACTTAATGAAATATTAAGGGAATTAAAACTTAAAGTATCCAATAATGATTTTGAAAAAATACAGGTAAGTGAGAATTTCTCTAAAAGACTACCCCTCTCTCTCTTCTATAGAATGTATAATTTACTCGAGGAAAATAAAAAAATAACAATAATTAATTCACTTATTCGAGATTTAAATAGTAATAATAGTGAGACGAAAAGAAACGCTATAAGGATATTAAGTGTCTTACAAAACAATAGGGTTTATAATGCTTTTCTTGAAATGCTCAATGATAATGATTGGTTAGTTCGATATAGAATTATAAAAGCTCTTAGTAAATTCGATAAGAAAAGTGAAGAGTTAAAACCTATTTTAAAAAAGCTTTCAAAAGATGTTGATGTAGACGTTAGGGAACTTGCATTAAGAATTTTAGAAGATATATCTCTCTAATTAAATTGACAGATTTGTCATTTGTAAGAGATGTATTCATAAGTCATTATTCTTTTGATTTAAATACAGATCTTCCACGATAAGATTTTAAATGAGACGTAGGTTATTTACCCCTGAGCGATGGAATTGGAGCCAGAAGGCAGAAAAGTGGGTATACGTCGAAATAGCTAAAGATGGAAAGAGAATATACCGTTATCAACTTGAACCGCCAAAAGAATTCAACGAATTAACAAAAAAGATGAAAAATCTCAATGAGAAGCTATTAAAGACAACAGATCCAGATGAAAATGCTAAAATTTTTGATGAATTAATGAAAGTATCTCAAAAAATGCAAGAAATGGGAAAATTTAATTAATAATATTTGTTTCTTTCTTTTCTTGAGAGAGAGTCAGCTAAGTAAAGTGGTTCGGGTTGTCGATGGCCTTGGATTGTTTCTAAACTAACTTTTAATGCCAAACTAAGAGTTATATTATAACCCTCACTAATAAACACTGGTTTTGAACCGGTATTTAAGCAAATTGCGTATCCAAGCAATTCATTCGATTGTATTATACTTGATGTTTTTGGATCTTTTTCCCAAATTGGAGTTTTATTGCCTTGATTCTTTTTAATTTTTTGCCAATCCGAATATCCAATGAAAGGATTTTTGGCGATTCCTATACTTGGAATGTCTAAGGCTAATCCTAGTTGAGTAGCTTCTCCTAATCTTCTTGGATGAATCTTTCCATGACCATCACACATTATGAGATCTGGTCTATTTGGAAGTCTTGATATTAGTTTTCCTAATATTTTACATTCCCTAAATCCAAGGAATCCTGGCTTATATGGAAATCTAATACGATCTTTTATATAATAATGATTTTGCTTTTTATTTCGCTTTAAATTCCAAATTACGGCACAAGCAATACCATATTCATAATTATCTTTGTTACAATATGAAACATCTACACCAACAATAGTTTCAATTTGTTCAATCTTTGTAATATCTTTAACTCTTGAAGAATCACTAATTACTTTTTGATATTTAATTTGGATAACTTCTGCTTGTTCAAATGAATAATCATCTTTTAGTAACTCATCAATAATTGACATTCTAAATTTATAATTTTATAAACCTTATGTAATATTAAATTTAGAAGTCTTTATATTATCCTAGTTTTGTCTTTCGTCCCAAAATATTTATACTTATAAATAAAAAATTTAATTGATTTCAAATTAGTATAAAATTAACTATGAAGATTGCAATATCAGGTAAAGGAGGAGTTGGCAAAACCTTAGTTGCGGGAATTTTAGCAAGAATGTTTGCAAGCGATGGATTTAAAGTTCTTGCCATTGATAATGATTCAGCAATGAACCTTAGCTATACATTAGGTATTGATGAAAAAACTAAAGCCCAAATTGTCCCAATTAAAGAAATGAAATCAATGATTGAGGAAAGAACTGTTGTAAAGGGAGCAGGATCGGGGGTTTATAACATTAACCCAAATGTCTCTGATATTCCTGATAAATATAAGGTTTCAGGTCCAGATGGTTTGCAATTATTAGTTTTAGGAGGAATTGAAGAACCAGCTACAGGATGCTTGTGTCCAGAAAACGCTTTAATACGAACCCTATTATATAATTTATTTGTTAAAAGAGATGAAGTTGTAATAGTTGATTTTGAGGCTGGTATTGAACATTTAGGACGAGGTACAGCAAAAGGAATTGATGTTATGCTAGTGGTTACCGAGCCTTCTCAAAAATCCTTAGATTTATGCAAGAAAATTATTGAACTCTCTAAAAAATTAGGAGTTATAAATATTTATCTTATTGCAAATAAAATAACTGACGAATCAGAAAAAGAGATAATTAATCAGAAGATTAAAGACTGGGAAATCCCCCTCTATCACACTATTCCTTTTGATCCAGAAATTGGGAAAGCTGATTTAGAAGGAAATTCTCCAATTGATTTTAACTCTGACTCAAAAGCAATTTTATCATTAAAATCTTTATTTCATAAATTAAAGATATTAAAATCAGAACTGTTTGATTTATAGGTAATTCCTCCATTTTATATAGTTAAAGCTTTGATCTATATATTATATATAGATTACCTATAAATACCTGATTTTTATTCAGTTGGTTGGAGAATATCCAAAAATATATAAATTTAAAAAATGGAGTGAGGAAGAAAGAAGTTGAGAAAGAAAGAAAACCTTCTAGTGGTAGGAATGTTTGGTTTGATTATAGCATTCGTCCTAGAAATGGCTGGAAATGGTAATCTTATAGCTGACTTCATGAGTTTACTATTTATCGGAATCACGATTTTTTCTAATGCTGGCTATTTGGTTCTGACTTCTGTAGAGAAAAAGAAGAAATAGTCTCAAGAGTTTTTATTAAATTATATCTGATAAATCTAAATCTTGATCTTCAGCAAGTTCTTTCCATTGGTATATAGCATCCATTGCTTCTTTTTCATTCATCATTTCTATAGCATACCCCGCGTGAACAATTACAAATTTTCCTATCTCGGGATTTTGAATTAAAGCAATAATAACATTTTGCTTAATTCCATCAAAATCTACTAGGGCAGAGTTTCCATTAATTTCTAAGATTTTTCCTGGTATTGCCAAACACATATAAATTCTACTCTTTTTATCTTCTTTGACTATAGTATGTAATAAGGTCGTCTAACCAATTGAAAATCTCTTCTTTTGATAAACTATCTATATTAAACTTAAGTCTTTCTAGCTCTCTTAAAATATTTTTAATGTCTAGTGGAACAGATCGCTGACATAATTCAAATAAAAACTCATTACTCTTTGAAACTAAAGATTTTATTTCTGAATCCATTGCTTCAAACAATGGACTATTATCTATTTCATCAACGACTTTATCAAGATCTACAAGTAAATTAATTAAATCAAAAAGTCTCCCAGTTTCATTTCCTTTAAATGAACTACTAAACTGGAAGTAAAAACCCCTATAATCATCTATGGGAATTAATTCAGAATACTGATTGGCTATTCGAATAACAGATTTTACATGCTTATAGAGGTTTGAAGGAGCCCATGCGTATAAATCAAAACTAGATTCAACCTCTTTGCTCCGTATATCTAAATTAAACTGGTGTTCATCTTTAAAATATCCAAACGGTATAATAACAAAGTCTAATGGATTTATTCTACCTTTTGTTAGAATCAAGTCTAGATTCTCAATAGTATAAGCTTGATCTGCTGAATGTCTATAGAGATTAAACTTAATTTTCTTAATTTCTGGTTTGTACATATAAAATAATAATCCTTCAAATCCTTGAAGATTTATTTCTACTGAAAATTTCACATTTTTTTGTATATTCGCTCCATTATTAAATCTTACATCTAAAAATACATGGTAATAATTTTCAAGGTATTGAAAAAACCAAGGAGTATCTCGCTTTAAATTAAACATAATTATTCTAGTTATTTTTTTCTTTTACTTAATAATAGTCTCTTAGATAAATACTTAGGAAGTATTCCAAATTATTTAAGAATTCTTTATTATTTAAATTTTACAATCTAAATTAGAATGTTAAAGTAAATAAAAAAAATAAAAAAATTTTTATAGATTTTAGCTTAAAGGTTTTCTATAGCTGTATTTCGTCTAGTTCGATGGTTTTTTAGACCAATCTCCTCAGAACTAACACCCATAGCTAAAGCTAATAATTCTGTTATATATAATATTGGAATATTGTATTCAATTTCATAATTTTTTGAAAGATTCCTTTGTTCTCCGTCTAATCGTTGAAAACATGCAGGACAATTCACAACGATGCAATTTGCACCAGCCTTTTTAATCGAATCAAGCTTTTGTTTTAGTATCGCATCTCCATGTTCTGGAAATGGACCAGCCACAGCATTTCCGCAGCATAATCCTAATTCTTCATAGTCAACTACATTAGCTCCTGAAATAGCAACTAGTTCTTTCAAGTTTTTTGGACGTAAAGGATCATCAGAATCCATCCATTCAACAGGACGCATATAATGGCAACCAGGATGACAAGCAACCCTGAGATCTCCCATTTGCTTCGTAATAGCATTTTTTATTGAATCCTTTTTTGAAAGCAAAACATCAACAAAATGCTTTACATCAATTGAACCTTTATAGCTTTTTCCAATCTTCGCCAATTCTTTATTGATGGCTTCCTTTTTATTGGAATCATGTTTCAATTGATGTTGTACTCCACGAAGCGTATTAGTACAGCCATTACAAAGTGAAATTATATCCTTTCCTTCAGCTTCTGCTAAACATAAATTCCGAGCACCTAAAGCGAGCCAAGCTGTATTATCAAAGCTTTTTACTCCGGTAGGATCTGGACAACAAGCAAATGGAGCTTGCGATGTTTGAACTCCAATTTTGTCTAAGACTTTTCTGGAGGCTGCCTCAATAAACGGAATTCTGTTTCCAATAACACATCCTTCAAACAT
>JAEOTH010000150.1 GCA_016839915.1 Promethearchaeota archaeon | reverse complement strand
TTGCCCCGAGGATATAATGAAACGAGAATTTCTGCTATGGTAGCTACACTGCTTTCCTTATCCGAAAGAACTGTCATAGATATGGACATTGGTATTTTCAAACAGATTTTTATCAAAGGAGATGATGGGTATTTATTAATTTTTGAAGCTGAACCCGCAGTGTTGGCAGTTTCTACTACAGAAAAAGCGAAATTGGGGTTGATTTTTTTTGAATGCGAACGTATTTCGCATGAAATATCAAAAATTTTGAAAAAAGATAAATAAGGATAATTATCTCAGTTTAGAAGTAAGTTTAATTTTATTTAATAAATGTGATATTTATATGCTGAGATTTACTTATAAATTCTTAGAGTAGACAAATTGAGTGTGAACGAAGATGATCGTTATACTATCATATTTTCATACAAAAATAGGACCAATGATATTTTATTCATTTCCGAGAAGGGAGTTGGATAAGGATGTATCAGAGAGAATATATGAGATTATGAATCAACCAAAAAAAGAAGAGTTTTTGATGCAATCTGTAGAAGATTTAAAATTATTAAACTATTATTTTCAAATTCATTCTGCTTGGGCTCGAGGACACGAAGATATGTTAATGCTCTCAATAATGATTAATCAACAAATTTCACCTGAAGTTGAAAGTACTATTTCTTTATTATGTAAAAATTTTTCAGAAAAGATGCAATCGAATGATGATATTTTTACTGGGTTCCATATAAAGGAATTAAACTTATATGAAGATGAAGAAGTTAAAGAGCGTATAAAAAGTAGCGGTTCTTTAATTAGAGTTTGGGTACAGGAGTTATATTGGGAAATTTTAGAGAACACGCGAAAAATATCAGAAGAAGAGAAAATAACATTGCTCTTAGATGATCGATATATATTTGAATCTTTAGAAAAGATGTCAAAAGAAATCAAGAAGATTTCCGAAGAGATAAAGCTAAACGAGGATTTCCTGAAAGCGAATTCGACTATTCAGAATTCAATTTCAAACTTAAATAGGATAATTGATGATTTGAATGAAGGTTATATAGAAAAAATGACAAATGTTGAGATTGAGAGTAATTTCTCTGACGAAGAAGAATTAGATATCAAGATTAAAAAGAGTAAAGAGGAGTTTATTAGAGTTTTAGAAGGAGAAATCACTGGAAAAAAAGACACTAGTTGAAAAGCAAAAAAAGGATTCAGTATTTAACCTACTATTATTATTAGAGAGATTA
The DNA here is from genome assembly GCA_016839915.1 of Promethearchaeota archaeon. GTDB lineage: Archaea > Asgardarchaeota > Lokiarchaeia > Sigyniarchaeales > SOKP01 > Loki-b32. The sequence continues at coordinate 8,604 of JAEOTH010000150.1, read as the reverse complement.
GTCTTTTTCAATTGGTTCTTCCAATAATAAATTACAAGTCTTAATTTTAATATCCATGATTCCCTTTGTAATTAGAAAAAACATCTTGATTTCGAAGTAGATATAGGAAACGGATTATATAACTCTTTCTAATGAATAACTTTCGATGGTGTTTTAAGCTTTTTCAATTTTACTTGATACTCTGGGCAAATTTTATATTCTGGAAAATTACATGAGTTCTGATTAATGGGAAGATTACAAGTGGGAGAGAAAGGACACTCATGTAAATTATTTAGTGTATTATTAATCAAATCCTCAACCTCAAATATTACTGATATCAATAAAATACTATTTCAAGTTTATACTTTCTGCTTATTTTTTATTAACTTGAGAATAGTTTATAAATCGATCAGCTAAAAGGTAACCGATCAACAGAAAGATATAAAGGTAAGAGTTTCCATAAAATTTATGAAACAGAGGTTAAATTTTTGGGCGAATAAAAATTCTACACTTGAATTATTTGTAGATTTTTAAGTGCCAATTTATAATTCAATTAATATGGTATAAATAGAAATGAATTACGTTATAGATGTAAATGATATAAAGCATTTAGTTTGTTTAAAATGTGGTTGGGGTCTTCCACTTGTTCCCAGAGATAGATTTCTAGAATCTGAGATTCAATTTAGAAGAGAGCATGAAACACATCCCTTAACTGTATTAACAACTGCAGAATTGCATGATTTAGCTGAAAAACGTGCCGAATTACGAAAATATGCTAGATCTGCTAAAAGTTGGGCGGCAGTTAATAAAGACTGGTGAGATGAGGAAAAATTCATATTTATATCATAAAATTTCTAATAGTATAAGATATTTCTTCATATTGTTAAAGGATTGATTAAAAAAGGTTTTAAATTATAATCTAATTTTTTTCTATGAATCAAGACTGATATAATTTGAGTTGATTAAATTGGCAAAAGATTCTGAAGAAAAATTCTATTTAGCCTTAGAAAATGTTTTTATTGGCAAGGAAGTAGAGGGAGATTCTGGTTTTATTAATTTAATTAGAATAAAATCTTCATATTATAAAAAAATCAATATACTGCTTAAGAAAGACATAGAAAAGAGACTAAAAGAACTAAAAATTGAAGATTTTAAGGAAGAGATGTATGATAAACTTTTTTCTTTTTTCAAAACATACTTTAATGTTACTGGGTCCATTTATTACACCGATACTCCATATCAAGATAATATCTTTGAGAAAGTCTATAGCAATGAAGATGATGTTATGTTATTTTGGAAAACCCATATGCTATATTATGTTAAAAGTGACATTTTAACAGCAAGTATGGAGGTTCCTATTAATGAACATGTTGTATATTTTGATGTAGGAGCGTTAGAAAGCAAAAAAGCATGGGAACAGAGAATTTTAATATATAAATTTGCTGGAATTGATAGTAAAGGTAGAATTGTTCTAACAGTAAGTTATTCCGATCGAGGGAAAAAGACAGATTATCTCAATATTCTCAAGAATGCTAATACTAAATTGGATTTTAATTTCAAGGAGGAAGATTTAGAGAGTGCAATTAATACTTTTCAGAGACAAAATGAAGTAGATTTCTTTTTAAATCGAAATGTGAAGAGTTTCTTGACTGATAAATTCAAGTTATGGATATTTCAATATATAAATGATGAAACTAGCTTTTTTGATGAGAAGAGAATCCTTGAGTTAAAGATCCTAACTGAGTTCGCAAATAGGATTATAGATATTATAGCTCAAATTGAGATGGAGCTTCTTAAAATTTGGCAAAAACCCAAGTTTGTGTTGAATAGCAGCTATGTGATTACACTAGATAGAATTGCTAATAAAGAGAATGGAATTAACGTTATTAGGAAAATAATTTCTTTACCTGGATTCAAGGAGCAAGTAAAGGAATGGAAAGAATTGAAGCTAGTCTCTGAAAAATTTGACTTAAATAAGATTATATATGATTCAACTATAAATAACGATTACAAAGCATTACCTTTAGATTTAAAATATTTTAAACACTTAAAACATGAATTTTTAGAGTTATTTGAAGATTTAGACAAGGAGCTTGATGGGTGGTTAGTTCATAGTGAAAATTGGCAAGCATTAAATACACTTTTACCAAAATTCAAGGAGCAGGTTCAAACGATATATATTGATCCCCCCTTCATAAAAGTACAAGATCCTGACTATTTTTACAAGGTTAATTTCAAAGATTCAAGCTGGTTAACTTTACTTAGTAATCGTCTTGAATTAGCAAAGAAATTTTTAAATAAGAAAGGAAGTATTTTTGTTTGTTCTGATGACAGTTGTAATCATTATACTCACCTTCTTTTAAGTGAGATCTTCGATTTTTTTAGAGGTGAGATAATCTGGTGTTATGAAAAACCGGGAGGTGGTGAAAAATATTTTAAGAGGAATCATAGGAGCATTTATTATTATAGTAAAACGGATGATTTTGTATTTAATCCTGTTCTCATTTCAAGGAAGGGTGAGAATGAATTGACAAAGAGAGAGGGTAAGTTTCCAACTGATTATGAAGGGAAGAAAGCACCGGATTGGTGGGTTGACATTCCTTCCTTTGCAACTGCAATGAACGCTAGAGAACGTATCGTTAAACTACTTGATATTCAATTTCCTACACAACAACCCGAAGACTTGTTAAAACGAATTGTTGAAGCTTCATCAAATGAGGGAGATTTAATTATGGATTTCTTTTTAGGATCTGGAACTACCATAGCGGTCGCTCATAAATTAAAGAGAAAATGGATAGGGATAGAGCTTGGAAAGCATTTTGAGGACGTCATTTTAAAAAGAATGAAGATTACATTGAGAGGTAGGCAAAAAGGAAATTCACGACATGACACAAAAATGTCTGAGGATATTAATTGGAATGGCGGGGGTTTTTTCAAATATTATAATTTAGAACAGTATGTTGATACGTTAAAAAGAGTGAAATATGGTGATTCAGATCCCATTTTAAAATACTCTAAAAATCCTTACAATGAATATGTATTTATAAAAGATGAAAAACTTTTAGGTGATTTGGAAATTGATTATAATAGTAATAAGGTAATATTAAATTTAGAATCTTTATATCCTGAAATTGATATTGGTGAAACACTTTCAAATTTATCAGGTAAAAAGATCAAAAAATTATCAGAGGATAGTCTTGTATTTGAAGATAATGAGGAAATCCAGTTTAAAGATTTAAATTATATGAAAGTGAAACCTCTTATTTGGTGGGAATCATGAAAATAGAACCTGTTCTACAGTATGTAAGTTTAGGGTATAATTATGAAAGACTGCCGATGAACTGGAACTCTTTCAACATCATAAATTTCTCCAGCACGAAAAGCCTTTGGGAATTTCAACAAAGGGCTATAAAAAATATATTATTATGCTTATATGTGTATTTCAAGAAAGATAAATCAAATAAAAAAAAATTTCTCAAAAGATATACTAATTATGGGCTTTCAGAGGAATTAATTGAGCAGTTAGCACTAACTATTTCTAGAGATAATAGAAAAATCATATCTGAAAGATATAAGTCGATAAACGGAAAGATAAGTTTTTATCATTTCATTAATAGATTAGCTGTTTGGATGGCAACTGGCTCTGGAAAGAGTTTAGTTATCGTAAAATTATTTGAGATCTTGTATTATTTAATGGAATTAGCGGAAATCCCCAGAAAAGACATTTTATTACTCACCTATAGAGAAGATTTAATTGACCAGTTAAAGGATCATGTAAAACAGTTCAATGAATTATCATATGAACGCAGTTTTAAAATTAAGCTGTGTAATTTAAGAGAATATGAGAAGATTAAATTTAACCGTGTTATTACTTACACGAAAGAATTAATTATCTACTATTATCGATCAGATTTATTTAGCGAGGAACAAAAGACAAAAAAAATTGATTTTAGAAATTATGAAAATGGGGGTAATTGGTATGTATTTTTAGACGAAGCTCATAAAGGTGCAATGAAAGACTCAAAACTACAGTTAATGTATTCATTAATGTCTAAAAATGGGTTTTTATTCAATTTCTCTGCGACATTCACAGACATGGATGATATCTTAACCACAGTTTATAATTACAACCTCGAACGTTTTATCAATGGTGGATATGGAAAACATTTGTTTCTTGCTGCAGAAGAAATAAGTGGCTTTAAGACAGAGGATATATATAGTGAAATAGAGAAGCAGAGAATTATACTCAAGTCATTGATTCTTTTAACATATATTAAAAAAATTCAAAAAAGAGTAGAGAATCAATTTATGTATAGTTATCACTCACCCTTAATGTTAACTCTTGTTAATACGGTACAATTGAAAACTCAAAAAAGTATCCTTCCAGATTTAACACTTTTTTTCAAAGAGCTCGAAAAAATAGCTACTAAAAAATATGAACATTGGATATTTCAAGAACAAAAACAAGATTTGATAAAATTATTTTGTAAGGAACCTATACCCTTTCTTATTTTTGAAGATATTCCAATTAAATTAGATAAAACTATATTAAATTCAATAACTATTGAAGATGTTTTAGAGAATGTTTTTAACAGCAGCACTCAGAGCAAAATTGAAGCTATATTTAACCCTAATAACTCCAAAGAAGTTGCTTTTAAATTAGTTACCTCAGATAAATATTTTGCATTAATAAAGATTGGTGATGCCCAAAAATGGATTAGAGAGAACTTATTAGGAAAATATGAAATCATTGAACGTTTCGAAGATGTAAGTATATTTGAAAAAATCGAGGAAAGAAATGAGATAAGTATTTTAATTGGGTCTAGAGCTTTTTATGAAGGCTGGGATTCCAATAGACCTAATCTCATTTTATATATTAACATAGGAACCCAAAAGGAATCAAAAAAATTTGTACTTCAATCAATTGGACGTGGTGTGCGAATAAAGCCTTTGAAGGATAAGAGAAAAAGACTAAAATTTCTCCAATTGGTTGATGAAGAAAATAAACAACTCTATGATATTGAATCAGAAATTTTGCCTCTTGAGACTCTTTTCATATTTGGGACTAAAAAGGATGCTTTAAGAGGAGTGTTGGAAGCCTTACAAATACGATTAAAGGAAGATTTTAGCAATGAAAATTTGTTAATTTCTGTACCTAAACTTGCTGAAATGAAACAAACTACCCAAAAAATTCCTAAAAAATTTCCAATTTTCAAAAATCAATTAGAAATGATAAAAAATTACTTTCAATCTCTTAAAGACATAATTATTATAATAGCAAATAATCTTACCCCTAAAGAATATTCTTTAATTAAGAGAAGTTTTGATAGTATTGATAAATATTATAAAATTTTGCCAGAAAATCCTCCCTTATTAACACAACCTCCTATAAGAATTATTATATTAGAAATTTTACAATTTTTTAAGGCGAAAAGTTCGAAAGCATCTGAGATTACAAAATTCTAGCTTTCCTCTTTTTGAAACGTTTATCTAATTCTACTCCACAATTAGGACAGTACCTATTGTCTGGAGTTTCTTCTTTAAACTTAATATAATGACTCAATTTTTTTTCTAAAGTTGAATAAATGTCTCGGAACATGAAGTTTTCAATTGAAATTAAATTTAATCTTCCCTTTCGGTACAATTGAAGTTTTTCTTTTTTTCTTTTCATATATTTTTTTCCATAATAACCCCAATATTCCATGTATACTTTTAATCTCGGTAAATACCAATCACACATTAATGGTTTACCTTGTACCCTTATAGTTTTCTCGTATTCATGTTCAATCCCTAAGCGATGAAGATGATTGTCAATTATTAATTCTCCTTTTGATCGCACAAGATGGCCATCAATGCATTTAAACAATGTAGTTTTTTTAGGGATATATTTTTTCTTGGAAAATTTTAAAATTTTGTGGATTATCCAATAACTAGTTCCAAAACATAAGACAAAGATAATCCCCCCTAATAGAAAAAACTGAATCGTTTGACTCGTTTAATTCCACCTAAGAGATATTAAGGATCTCTTGAGGGTTATAACTAATTTTGCATTTATATAATTTTGGGTACCTGATTTTGTGATTTATCTTCAATCAAATTTTCTTTATTCAGAATAAAGAAAAAGAAAAAAAATTTAGTTAAAAATTTGTTGTAATAAAGCCGAAAACAATGAATAGAAGCAAGCCAGAAAGAAGGCTAATGATACCATAGATGTAATAAGCTCTTATAATTTTATTACTCAAAAACATAATATCTGTCATATACCAACTCGCCAATCCCCCGATTCCCCATATAGTCATGTCAGTTATTATATTTGCAGCGCTATCATATTCAATTTTCATACCCACAAAGATTAGAAGTGAATTTTCAAGAATTTCCCAAATTGCTGCTATTGCCAGGGTAATTAGCCAGTAAATAACCAATCTATCAAATCCTGGGGGTTTTAATGGAGCATTCGGATTACCAGATCTATTTTTAGAGATAAACCCAATTGTAAACGCAACAACGAAGATCGCAACACCCCAGAGGAGATGTGCTAATGTATAAAAATCAAATGACGCACGTGATATATAGCTATCGTCCATAGCTACAATAGGAACACCGAATAATGTAGCAACTAAAGGAGTTATGATTAAAATTGCTATAAATCCCAGCATTATTAATAGTGGGATAAATCTTTTTGGTAAAATCATAGTCACCTAATTTTATCATTTTATATTGAATTTCATTTTAGGTAACATCGAATAAGAAACCTTGTAATATATAGATTAAGATTTTAGTATAAATTATAAAGATACTCAAACCTGGGTTTATAAAGAATAATATTTGATTAAGAATATGTTATTTAATAAAATGAATATAGTTTTTAGATTGATAAGGCTTACTAGCCTTAGATTTTTAATTTTAAATTAATCTTTAATTAAGAGATATTAAAAAATTGAAAGAAACGCTATCAACGGAAAACTTACGAATTACGAGAGAGTCAAATAGGATCTCCTACACTCAGGTAAGGAGATTTGTAAATTATTTCATAGATCTTGGAATGCTTATTACAGGTCTCATTCTTTTCGCAACTGGAGTAATTAAATTTATAGATATATGGGTGAATATAGAAGCTCTAGGCTTTACAGCAGCACTTTTAACAGATTTGCATGATGTAAGTGGAATTATCTTGGGAATTCTTGTTTTTATTCACTTTATATTGCATTGGAAATGGATGCTAACCATGACTAAGAATATATTCAAATCTTCGAGATCAAAAAAGAAAAAGCTAGACTATTTCATTGATCTTGGTATGCTTATATCGTTTCTAATAGTTTTTATTACAGGAATTCTAAAAATACCTTCGTTAAGGCTGATAACTCAGTACTTTGTGAGTATTTCTGAGATAATTTTTATACTTCATGATTGGGCAGGAATTATTCTTACTATTCTGGCTCTTTCACATGTAGTAATTCATTGGAAATGGATGGTTAGAATGACAAGAAAAATGTTTAGAAAGAAAAGAATGTTAAAAATAGGTGGCGTAATTGCATTTATGTTTTTAGTTACAATTCCTATACAATTCTCATTTTCTTCCCAAACTTACTCTGAGAATTCTATTACTATCGAGGGAATTGGTGTTTTGACTTATAATCCAGAGGAAATAAATACAATACGTACAGATCTATTTAGAAGTGGTCATTATTCGATTTTTGACATTTTAGTTGATCTAGATAATAGGGGGAAAATCAATATGGATTACTATTTTGATAGTGATATGGATACTCACGTAATCAATACAATTAATGGAACAGCAAATTGGTGGTATACAGCATACTATGATGGAGGCTGGAATGAACCAAATGTTTTTCGTATGGATCATTATCCTTATAAACCGAAGATGTCAATAACAATATCTCCCATCTCTGGATCTAAGCTTCAAAATATTTATAATACATATGAAGAAGAAACCCAACGATTGAATGCTAACAATGGAAGTGTAGTTATCCCATCTGTAATTATAACAAGCCCTCATAATAACCTTGTTTTTAATGATGTGGAAGTTACTTCGCATAACCTCAGAAACGATTTCTTTCAAGATGGCATAATAACAGCTATAGATGTCATCATGTCTTTGGGAGACCAAGGGTTAATTACTTATAATTTAAAATGGTATTCGACTATAGGAACTGCTGAAGTAAAAAATTATTGGGTTAGTGGGATTAACCAAGATACTGAAATTGGTAAATGTGGTTTCGTATATGAGGTTGGTGATTTGGACTATCAACTTTTTAAGGGAAATCATATCCATATCCCCTCTGATATCAGAATAATCACTTCACCTGAATATGAAGAATGGTTCTGGATATGTTTGTAAATTATACACCCCAATCAAGTGGCTAATAGTATTAGCAATTATAAATACTGTTTTTAATATAAAATAAATAAAAAAAAATTGTCTAAATTTAATTTATTCAGATTTTTTTGATCCCTCTTCTTCACTTTCTGAGGCTCTTCTTTCACGAATTTCTTTTTTAATCTTTTTAATTGTTATTCCTTTAAGTTTAATGAATTGAAGAATAAATATACCAGTGGAGATTAGTATTCCAATTAAGTAAAATACCTGAATAGTCCAGAAAAATG
>JAEOTH010000001.1 GCA_016839915.1 Promethearchaeota archaeon | reverse complement strand
GGATCTAAAGTATAAATACCTGTTTCTTTTCCTTCAACTTTTGTGAGGAAAATAGCCTTGTCGATTGAGATGTTTTCAAATTTTCTAGAGAGTGCATTTGGAACAATATCCCCTGAAAATACTTTCCAGCTACAATTTACACCCGTATCTTCCGAATAGGTTAACCCTACATCTCCATAAAATACTGGTATTGATTTTGTATTCATTATTAGTGTTTCAAGTGTATTTAGTGAATGAGCATCGATTCGCGATGTTGATATCTTTTCGGAAGGGTATCCAAGCATTAATTGATGATTACTCAATGCAATTGTTTCGAGTCCTGATTGAATACCTAGTGCAATTATTTCGTGATTTTGAATGGACACAGCAAGTTTAATAATGGGATACACTTTTTCTAAACTTTGATACTTTTTCTGAAGATGAACGACTAAAGAATGTCCAATAGAACCTGCTCCGTGCACAATAATTATTTTTTCTACAGGATTCGCTCTTAAAAATTGACTAATTATCTGAAAAATGTTTAAAATCAATTCTTTATTCATAAGATTTGTTATTGCCTCTCGTAAATCTTTTATCTCCTTAGTTCCATCTATAAACCCATCAATTACCTCAAGATATTGATCAATCATGAGTTCGTTTTTCTTATAAGTAATTAAGCTTCCTCCCATTTTTAGAAGAGAGACGTTTGATTTTTCCATGATAATACCAACTTTCTAAGTTATATTTTATATGCTAATGTTATTGCGTTAGAATCTTTAATAAGAGATCTAGAGTCTTTTCTACATCAGAAAAACGGATAGTTTCGAAATTAGTATGAGTGTATCGGCAAGGAACAGTGAGATTTACAGTAGGGTAACCTTGCATGAAAAAGTACATTCCATCTGTATTATAATTCTTGAATACAGCTTTTTGAATATCAATCCCTTTTGTTTTTGCTATAGATTCAATCAAGCTATTTAATGTATGAGAATAATGAACAGAAAAATCCTTTATTACTAGAATGGGCCCAGAATCGATTTTGGAGGGTAAAAAATCTTTTTTTGAATTTGGAATATCTCCAGTTAACCCCACATCCAGATTTATAACTTTATCATAATTTCTGGATTTCGCAGCGGCAGCAGCCCCTTTCATACCTATTTCTTCTTGGACTGTTGAAATAAACGTAATTTTTGGGGAAGATTTTTCACTAGCCAGCATTTTAGCTAATTTAATTTGAATAAATATTCCAATGCGATTATCCATTGATGGACTGACGATATTATTCTGAATAATTCTTGGAAGAGTATCAAAAACTGCTGGTGTTCCAATATCAATTCCTAACTCCCGGACGGCCTTCTCAGAATCAACTCCAATATCAACATACATATTATCAAATAAAACTGGCTTCTTCTTTCCTTCTATTCCTGCTAAATGGCCACTTCGCAATCCAAAATATCCGATTACCTCCTTTTCTTTTGTAAGAAATTTCAATGGTGAACCAGCAAGAAATCTCGCATCAGGGGTAGTTGCTGCAGTATTAAATGCCATTTTAAGGAATCCTTTTGGTAAAATCTGTTGAACGAGGAATCCTATTGTATCAGAATGAGCAACAATTCCCCAATGTTCTCCTTCTCCTTCAATCGTCGCATACAAATTACCAATATTATCAAATTTTGTTTTTAATCCAAAATTCTCCCATTCGGATTGAATAAAGTGTTGAATACGCTCCTCTCTACCTGTGGGCCCTGGAGTACTTACAAGTTTTTCTAATAATTTAAAATCTTCTTTTTTAATCATTTTAGTTAAATCCTTGCTACAATTTCTCAAATATGTTAAATTCAATAACTTTATTTCTCAGAAGGGGTGTTAAGGGATATTTATTAGTTACTAATATAAACGAATAAGAACTTGAACAAGAAATTTAATCTCTTCGCTCCTAAAAAAAAATATAGCCTAAGTTTGATGAAAATTCAAACTGTTTGAATTTCAATAGTCATTCTGCATTTAAGGTGTTTTTATGAAAATAAGAGATGTTTTCATTGTTGTAATCCCAAGTATGTTTACTTGGTGCTTAGCGTCAGTATTACTTCTTATTTACTCGTTTGATATTCTGGATTATGTTGAAACT
>JAEOTH010000149.1 GCA_016839915.1 Promethearchaeota archaeon | reverse complement strand
GATGGAACACCCAGAATGGAAAGACTTCGTCAAATTCCTCCCGAGACAGGAAAATTTGTATCAATCCTCGCTGCTAGTGCTCCAAATGGAGAATTTTTAGAAATAGGGACCAGTGCAGGATACTCAGCTCTATGGATAGCTCTTGCATGTAAACTCAATGGAAATAAATTAATTACATTTGAAATTTTAAAAGATAAAGCAGAATTAGCTAGAGAAACATTTGAGGTAACTAATGTAAAAGATACAGTCGAATTAATAGAAGGTGACGCCCGAGATTATATTCCAAACTATAAAAATATATCTTTTTGCTTTTTAGATGCTGAAAAAGAAGTTTATGAAGATTGTTATGATCTTATTATACCTAATATGCTTAAAGGTGGAATATTAGTTGCCGATAATGCCATTAATCATTATGAAACTCTGAGACCAATGTTAAATAAAGCATTGACTGACGAGCGAGTAGACGCTTTAATAGTGCCAATTGGAAAAGGAGAATTAGTATGCAGAAAAATTTAGATAAATTTTAGCTTATTTTTTCTTATGTTTTAAATCCTCCTCTATTCCTTTATTCCTCATATAGCCAAAAAGTAACTGCCTTAATAAGTCTTTCTGGGAACTACTTAAGTGCTAGTTTAGATATAATTTTCAAAATAACATTCTCAATCAAGTATAGAGATATTACAATACAAAAAAAATATACTTTGTTATGGATCCTACTTTATATTGAACATTACTTTGCGATACAAAGCTTTAAATATTAAGTTTCATACTATTAGATTAGGACTTAAGAAAGTCCTAAAGGTACAAAAATAATTAAATTCATAAATTATCAATTAGTTCAATTTAGGTTAGGTCAGTTATGAAGAAAGAGATTATGTTTATTATTGGAACGTGCTCATTAACAATATCTATTATTTTGAGTAGATTGTCCCTAGATTTACCAATAATCAATTTTTTCGAAGGTATGTTTATAGGAATTTCTTTGGTAATGAATTTTGGATTTTTATTAAAATACAGACTTGAAAAAGAAGATTCAGGAAAAAAATATTCTGAAAAAAAAGCCAAGGAGGGATATTAAAATGGTTATTATTAAAGAGAATAACGGAAAAATTTTAAACTTCTTCACAGCCTCAATGGTGGTTGGAGTTGGAGGATTGTTATTAAGTTTTCTATCCATTCTAATCTCATTCATTATTGCGCTCAATTTTAGTTATTTACTATTAGATTATGTCATTTTAAATCTTTTAATTTTATTTCTTTCTCAATTTATAGGGATTTTCATAGTTTATTATATACTGATCCCTTTATTTAAAGCAAAAAATGTAGAATATCGTCCTATAACTATTTTCAATTCACGGAGAACAATCCTTCTTATATGTGTTACTTTCACACTCATTGTAATTTCCAATTTTGTTCTATTTTACATTCTCAGCGCTTTCAATTTAAATCCTCAGAGTATATATGGTACTGTATTATTAAGAATAGAGCATTTGGCCAATCCTTTCAATATCTTGATCTTTTATCTTCCGCTTACAATTGTAGCACCGATTTATGAGGAATTAGTTTACCGTAGATTAATAATTCCATTATTAGAACAAAGAGGAATGAGACCACTGACAGCTGTGTTATCTTCGAGTTTACTATTTGCTATTGTCCACATACCAGATGATATACTAAGTGGAGATCTTTCTCGTGGGATAATGCATATTTGGAGTGTATTTTTGCTTGGCTTCTCTTTAGGTTTTATTTATATTCTTACTCGTAATATTCTTTTTCCAATTGTAATTCATGGAGTAATAAACTTTATTTCTTTCTCAAAGCCTTTATTTGCATTAACAGGGAATAGTTTGCTGATTTTAAGCTACGATATTATGTATTGGGTTATATTCATCACTGGAATTGTTGGATTAATTTATGCTTTATGGCAATTGTTTAGAAAAAAAGATGCAGAGTGGATTTTTCTTACGAGGAAAAAAACGCATAATCATATTTTAAATGGATTTTTTGGGTTGATGGGTATAGCCACAATCAGTGTTTTTATTCCTTTACTAATACAATTTATTATTGTGAACTTGAAGATAGCAGTTTACAATGTTTCACTGTATTTTATCGCTTTAATAGCTAGCTATGGTGCTGCTATTATTCTTTTTTTATGGTTCGGAACTAGAACAAGATATGAAACAAATACTAATTTAAACTAAAACCAAATTTAAAAAATCAAAAAAATAAAAAATCAAAAAAAGTGAAGAGGTGTATAAAAAATTGGTAGAAACACATGCTATATTGACACATGATCTTACTAAAGATTTTGGTAAAATACGTGCTGTCAATAATCTGAATTTAAAAATTCCTTATGGAAAAACATATGGATTATTAGGTCCAAATGGAGCTGGGAAAACTACAACAGTTAGAATACTTAATGCTATTATATCTAAATCCTCCGGAAAAGCATCTGTAGGAGGTTATGATATTATAACTGAAAGTAAGAAAGTTAAAATGATTTGTGGGTTTTTGCCAGAATCTCCTGGTTTATATTCTAAACTAACTGCTAGAGAATTCTTAGAATTTATAGGGGAGTTATACTATTTACCAAAAGATGTAATATCTGCTCGGATTAATGAGTTATTGGAATTATTTGACTTGGAGGGGAGAGAAAATGATCTACTAGAAGGATATTCAAGGGGTATGAAACAAAAAGTTTGCTTATGTGCAGCTTTAATTCAAGATCCAGAAATACTCTTTTTGGATGAGCCTACATCAAACTTAGATCCTGCAGCTGCCAGGATGGTAAAAAACCTTATTTCTGAACTCGCTAAAAAAGCAGATAAAACTGTTTTCATTTGTACTCACCTTCTTGATACAGCCGAAGAGTTATGCGATATTATCGGCATAATTGTTGAAGGGGAACTTAAAATTGAAGGCACTCCAAATGAAATAATTGAATCTGTTAGTGCGAAAGATTTAGAAGAAGCATACTTAAAAATTACTGGAGCAGATCATATTGATGATTTGTTGGCTTGGAGAGATGAAAATCCTAACAATCATGAAGATAATAAAAAAAGTCGAAGAAAGAAAAAGAAGAAAAATAAAAAATTGAGGTAGATTTGATATGACTGTTCTTACAACTGAAAAAATACGTGAATCACCTGATAATAACACAGTTCAAAGAAATTCAGATCAAGTTATTAATCATAAAAAGAGTTTATGGAAAAAAATCGCAAAAAACGAGATTTTACTTAGAACAAGTAGCTTCCGAAATCATCGAAAATTGTTTTTTATTACCCTATATTCCATATTATTCTTATGGGCGTTCATATTTGCACCTATCTTATTTGATTTATTTATGCCGGCAATAGCTATTGAATTTTCCAGTGTTTTCAAACCTGTTATTGCGATCATCATCGAGTCTCTCATGATGGTGTTGTTGTTAATGCTTGCAATGTATCCTTTAAATAATGTATATAAAGAAGGTGAAACTGGTGTTAAAGAATCGTTATTAGCAACGCCTGTTACGCCAAATGATATCTTTTTAGGAGAGTTTTTGGGGAAAGCTCCAATTTATACAACAGCAGTCTTGTTATTATCTCCCATTGTCATTGGAATGATAAACCCTATCATTGATTTAACTATTATTCAATATATTGTCATATATAGTTCGATTTTTGGGCTTGTCTATTTTGCAAATTTAGTTGGTTCAATTTTCGCAAGTTGGCTTGAACATAAAATTTCAAAAAATGAAAAAGCAAGAGATTTGGGGAAAGCATTAATATGGATTTTTACCATTATAACAGTTGCAATAATGTATGCTGTAATGTTTTTCCTTAATCATCTGTTGGCACACCCTGAGTTAAAAAATTGGCTAGCATTTTACCCATCTCTGTGGTTTTCAAATATTATCTTATATATTATAGACCCAATTTTACTTAACGCCTTCATCCTTAATATATGGATTAACCTTCTTTTAACAGTTATTGTGCCTATTGGAGTTTTATACATTGCGTACAAAAAAGCTGAATCTTTTTATACCTTAGAGGGGGGAATTGAAAAGAGAAGCATAACCATCGTTAAACATGAAAATCTAATCTATAAATTCATAAGGAAAGTATCTGGCCGCAACTGGGGAGGTTTAATTGTGATTCAATTAAAGAGATTTTTCAGAAAAAAAGCCAATATTGCCAGAGTTGCCTATGTAGTAGGACTTTTAGGATTTATGACTTGGTTTATTTCAAGTATGGTTGATGATGCATTTATGATTGTCTACAGCTCCACTATATTAATCGCTATAGGTGGTGGAATAGGAAGTATGATTATAGGACATCTTGCGTTTGTTGATTCAAAGGATCTAATCTGGGTCTATAAGCGATCTCCAAGAGGAATAAAAGCAATTGTATACTCTTATCTGCTAATGATGTTAATAATCAATATTTTCTTAGCAATATTCGTCACCACAATGCTAATAATCTTTTCGAATATTGATCTTCTAAATACGGTGCTTTTCTTTGTCGAATTTCTATTATTCGCAGAGATATCAATGTGTCAAGCTATGGGGCTCCAATGTTTTTCTCCCGCTTTTGGAGAAAAAGATTCGAGTATGAAAGGAAATGTAATGATCTCTATGTTACTCTTACAACCATTAATGTTTCTGCCAATAGGATTATTGATGTTCATTAATCCTATGAGTATTGAAGTACTGAGATTAATAACACAAGCTCCTATATTTCTTTACAACATTGGAGTTAGCATTCCGATACTATATTTTGGCATGAAAAAATTGAATAGACTGGAATAAAATTATAGCTGAAAAATTTCACATCGTTCTTTTTTTTTTGTGGGGATGTTATCAATTAAGAAATAAAAAATAATAAATCAAAGGAGGAGAAATAAATGGATAAGGTATTACTTCTAAGAATCATATTAATTATTGTATTTGCATCAATTTTTATCGTGCTTCTTATGATGTACTTAAATAAAATATCTTAGTGATTTTTAAGGTGAAAAAATATAACAGAAAATATCAATTTAAAAGAGATTGAAAAAAAAACTTGGAGATCTACGCTTGAAGACGGACTATTAGACATATATTTTGGTCTATTGGTGTTGGGTATCGGTTTGGGTATAACTCTCGATGAAATTTTGCTTGAACCGTTTAACGCTATAGTATCAATACTTTTTATGATATTTGGATTAGTATTTTTTTTACTCGGAAAAAAATATATTACACAGCCTCGTCTGGGGGTAGTAAAATTAGGATTTAGACAAAAGTCTCGCAAATTAAAAACGGTTATAGTCTTAGTAATTAACTTAATAGCACTTCTAATTATTTATATAATTCGTAATGTAAACCCAGATTTGAGTCTAGAATTTCCTGGATATTTGGATGGATTAATTACAGGGTTACTCTTTGTAACTGTTCCATTATGTTTTGCAGCATATTTTTTACAATATCCCAGATTGTATATAATAGCCTTATTGGTAGGGTTAAGTTTCTTTTTATCCGAAATATTCTCATTTTTTATTTCAGAACCATTTGATGCATTAATCGCGTTTGTTGTTACAAGTAGTGCCGTTATACTGATGGGGATCGTATCTTTAATTAAATTTATTCGGAAGTATCCAATAGCTATGGAGGAGATGACTTAATACATGGTGAAAAATATTGATTTGAAGAAGATTGAGAAAAATGTTCTTAAGATCTCTCACCAACATGGTTTTTATGATATGCTAATTGGTTTTGTAGTTACAGGAATGGCTTTTGGTCCTTTCTTTCGAGAGGGTTTACCTTCACCATATAAATATTTTCTATGGCCATTGATTCTTGTTATAATAGCGGTCATATTTCTTATTATTATTATTAAATATGTTATCCAGCCTAGAACAGGGATTGCTAAACCGGGTCCATCGTTAAAATCAATGAGAAAGAAGTTAATTTTAGTTGTATTTATACAATTTATAATCCAGATAATTTTTATCATTTTATTATTTACTGGTAGTGGTTCCGGAATACAAATAGAAGGACCGATGTTTTTATTAATAGTAGGTCTATTTGTTTTGCCACTTTTTATTATTTTAGCTTATTTAATGAAATATCCAAGACTGTATCTAATCGGATTACTTATATGGACGGCTATATTCATTAATGAATTATTATATGAACCCGTAAATTATAGATATAGATGGCTTTTATCGTACGGGATTACAGGAGCTATTATTTTCTTTATTGGATTAGTAATTTTTATTCGATTTCTTAAAAAATATCCATTACCAAAAAAGGAGATGATGTAAAAAATGTCTAAAAACATGGATTTGAAAACACTCGAGAAAAGAGCATATAGATCAACATTTGAAGATGGTATATGGGATTTATTCATTGGATTGATTATTTTAAGCTTAGGTTTAGCACCATTATTTGGTTTAGCTTCCAATTTTACTGATTTTTGGAGTATAATCATTCCCTCTTTAATCATTAATATTTTGGCATTTCTAGTATTCTATTTAGGGAAAAAATATATTACAATCCCCCGCATTGGATACGTTAAATTTGGATTAAAGCGTAAGTCAAAACAACTAAAGCTAAAAGTTTTTTTATTATTTGTGTTTTTTGTAAATGTTATTCTATTAATTTTACCTTTAATAGGAATAACTGACTATATTCAAGTCGAACCTCTATTCAAAACATTATTACTAGGATTTGGGGCATTTACACTCCCGTTTTGCGTGGTAGCTTATTTCTTAGATTTTGCTAGATTGTATTATTATGCTTTTTCAATCGGGATAGGCTTTATTTTAACATATTTTCTGACTCCAATTTTAGGGTATCCTCTTGACACAATTATCACTTTTTGTACTATAGGAGTAATTATTGTATTAATTGGTCTATATTATTTTATTTATTTCTTAAAAAAATATCCTTTATCTAAACAGGAGGAATTTGATGGCGAAGAAGAAAACAGAATCAGATGAAATTATCCAACCTCTCAGTGACATTGACAAGATCATTCATGAACCTGCTAGGCTAATGATTGTGTCATATTTATATGTAGTTGAGAGTGCTGATTTTGTTTTCTTAAGAAATCAAACCGGTCTAACTGATGGGAATTTATCATCTCATTTAACTAAGCTCGAATCTGCTGGATATATCGACATCAAGAAAAAATTTAAAGCTAAGAAGCCACAAACGTTATTGAAGCTTAGTGAAAATGGTCGAAAAGCATTTGAGCTCTATCAAAAAAAAATGGAGCAGTGGAGAAAGAAAATGGAACAATGGGGTAAATAAAAAATATTTATCTCTAAATTCTAATTATTTTAAAAAAGGGAGAAAATCTTAAATTAGTATAAATCCATTTTATACTAAATTATTTTCAAGCTTTCAAAATTCATTCAATCTTATGAAAATTTCTAAGTATAGAACACTATTAATAGGTTTTTTTCTCTATATCATATTTTGGATAATTATAATTAGTGTTTTAAAAAGTTTGTTTCATCCTGCGATCCCAATTGCTCTAACTCGTTTGATACCTATAGATGATGTGCTTTTAGAGCTTGGTATTATTTTTATTATAAGTCTACCGCTTTCTTCATTAATAGGATTAATTCTTGGAGGTTACCTTATCGCTCCATTAATTCTTTATTTACATAAGAAAATCTATGGCTCCAAAATGCATTATGGAATTCAAAGGGAGCCAAGATTGGAAAAAATAAAGCTATTTTCTAAGAGTTTTTTTCCAACACTAATAGCAATTAATTTTGCTTCTATTCTTTTTACTCCTACTATAGTGAATTTTATCTTAACAGCTGATGTAACAAATATCTTTGAGAATGTCTCTAAAATCCCCATGCTAACTCGATTTTTCGCAGAAATAATTTTACTTACGTTAACATTCGGGCTAGCAACTACGTTATTCTCATCAGTTTGGTTTTTAAAAGATTCTGGAGTTATCTATTCAAATAAACAAAAAATAGAGAATTGTACTGAACCAATTATTTTACGTTCAATAGGGGATTGGTATCAAACAATATTAAGAAGTTATGCTGGAATAGGAGCTATTATAACTTATTTATTAGTTGTATATGATTTCATTACAAGATATATTGAGAATTTAGGAGCTCCTGGCAATGTTTTCAATATTCCTAGCTTGATTTTATGGCTGGGCATGCCACTTTACTTATCAATTTCTTTAATCCCTACATTAATTATCAATGATATTTTAAAGGGTAAGAGGATAAATTATATTATGAGAATTAGTAAAAAATTGGGCATTAAAGACACTGCTGTTATTACATTTGAATTCAAAAAAGATACTGAGCTTATAAAATAATTCGTTTTTGAATGCAAAATTAGTTTATAAAATTTAAGAAATGATTTTATAGATTTAGACTATTATTAATTAAAAGAAATATTTTTCAAATAATTATTATTTCTAAAATAAAGGTATAAGAATTGGACTTTTTATAAGAAAGGCATAAAAACTCAATAAAAATGCTGAGGTTTTTAAGAATTGGGAATAGAAGATGATCTAAATTTAACATACAAAATTTGCTTGTTCGGGGATAGCGGTGTTGGGAAATCAACATTAATAAATCGTTATCTCACTAACAAGTTTCAAGCAAATATTAAATCAACTCTAGGGGCAGCAATACATATTAAATTCTTTGAAACAGAAAATGGGAAAGTTACTCTTCAAGTATGGGATTTCGGAGGTGAAGATAAATTTAAATTTCTAATTAAATCTTATGCTCAGGGCTCTTCTGGCGGAATTTTTATGTTTGACATTACAAATTATGAAAGTCTAATCAATCTAATAAATTGGTATCCTGAATTTAAAAAAACATCTAAAAATGTTCCTGTTATAATGATTGGTGGTAAATCAGACCTTGAGGAACAAAGAATTTGTAAAAAGGAAGAAGCCTTAGACTTATTAGACTTACATAAATTATTTAATTATATGGAATGTTCTTCAAAAACAGGAGAGAATGTTGAGGAAGTATTTAAAATGTTATTACTTGAAATCCTTAATGATAAAGGATATAGCTATTTAAAATTAAAAGAAATACAAAAAAACTCAAATCATTAATTTCCAATAATTTTGATATAATTAACATTTTTTATTGGCACCCAACCACTCTTTCCTTGCTGATTAATAACCCAGAACCATTCTGCTTCTTCTTTCTCAATGATTAATTCTTCTCCAACCTTAACAGAAAGTTCAGTCGAATTGTAATCTCGTTTTGCTTTTCCAGTCACTCCAATGATTTCGAGGTAACTTTCGGGCACCCAACGACTTTTTCCAGAATTATTAGTACACCATATCCATCCAGGCCATTCACTTTCTTTTTCTCCAATTGATAAAATTTCGCCTTTAGTAATTATCCATGGATCCGTATAAGGAGAACTATAGTCTTTAATAACTCGGCATTTTTTTCTTTTCATTATTTTCAATCTATATGATCTAGTTCTTAATTTTAAATATTGAGAAAGTTCCATATGCTTTTGAAACAATATTCTCCCCATTTCTAATTTCTGATTCAAGAAAACCAAAAGATTTACCTCTGTGAATTACAGTTGTATCACAAACAAGAGTTCCTCCTTTTACTGCTTTAAAATAAGTGATTTTTATTTCTACAGTTGCACACGACTCGTCTTTTTCTAATAAAGAATACAAAGCTCCACCCATACCTGTATCTGCCATTGAATACATAACAGCGCCGTGCACTGTCTTATGGGGATTAAAATGATTCTTATTAATCTGTAAAGCACATTGGGAGTATCCTTTTCTCAATTTAGTAAATTCAAACCCAATTAAATCTCCGAATGGGTGAAACCCTTTTGACTTAAGAGGACTTGGTTTAGACATAATCTATGGAAATATCAATTAAATATAATTTTTATTAAAATATTTCTAGGTTCAAACAACCAGAGATAACCTCAATTTATTTCCATTTTAGCAATCCTTTTATATTATTAAAAATTGACATTTTTATCAAAAAAATATATTGAAAGAAGAAGAGGAATCTATATGGAAAATAAAGCAATTCAAGATAAATGGCCTGATCTTGGTACTTATTGTTGGGGTTGTGGAAGGAGTAATGAACAGGGATTGCAAATAAAAAGCTATTGGGTGGGAGATGAGTGTGTTTGTACCTGGAAACCAAAGCGATATCATTGTGCATATCCCGGGAGAGGTTGCGGAGGGATTATTGCGACTATTCTTGATTGTCATTGTCTTAATACTGCTGCTTCAGCAGCTCACAAAGCAGAGGGCCGAGAGGAAGGTACAGAACCTCCAATTGCTTACGCAACCGGGTCTTTATTTGTGAAATTCTTAAAGCCTACACCATTGAATAAACCATGGGTTTTTCGAGCTCGAATAAAGGAAACAACAGAACGAAAGACGACTGTATCATGCTCCTTATTTGTTAAAGAAATAGAATACGCAAATGGAGAAATAATTGCTATAAAAATAAAAATATGATGAGAACATGGAATCCACTAGAATCAATTACTAATTTCTGTTTTTCCTTTATCATATAGCCTTTATCTTCCCAAGCTTTTCTCATGTTTGGATTTTTTTCAAGAAAGCGGTCAATTACTTCTTTTTTTACATGATTAAAAGGACAAGAAAAATTCACACAATTACCACACCTTTTAATTATCAAAAAAGTGAAAAAAATTACAATCTCAATTATGCAAACTACTAAAAAAATAGGTTGAGTTCCTAAAATCAAGAATCCTAAAGGATATCCAACTAAAATGCCAAATCCAATAAATAATTGAATTTTCTCAGAAATATTCATAGGTTCAGGATTATATTTCCAGAGCTTAAGGCTCCCATAATTAGCAATACAACGTAAAATTTTCCCCTCTTCAGCATAATAAGGGCAATGGGAACAGAGGATCTTAATCTCCCATACTTCAAAAAAAAATAGCCAAAATCCTACCCAACCTAATAAAAACCAACCAAAACCAGCTAGTATTACACCAATAAAAGCAGTAATAGCAAAAATTAAAAATAAACTAATAAAACTGTATAAATATTTACGATGAAAGTGGCAAATTAACTTATCGTTAACTTCACAATCACTACAGTCTGAATCATCATTCTGTAAACATATATTATTTTTCATCTAATTATTTTCCCCATAAATTATAATCTCTTATAAAAAAAGAAATATATTGGAAATAAAATTTCTTAATCTAAATAAGATTTATATTTGAAAAAATCAAGATGTCGTCATTTACTTTTGTGGTATGTGCAGAGCCCTATAAGTATGAAGCTATGGATACCATGATTAATTTAGGCGAAGCTATAGTTAAAAAAGGACATACGATTTTAGGTGTTTTTCTATATGGAAGTGGGGTCTATATTATTAAAGATAGGACCTTTAAAGATGCATCAGTACGTAATTTATCAAACAGACTTAGAGAATTTTGTAATAGACATAATACAGAGCTGATTGCTTGTAGTACATGGATTAGTTTTACAGGAATTAAGGTTGAAGAATTTATAGAAGGAGCAGCAAGAGAAGGATTAGGAGGGCTCTCGAATTTGATTTCAAGGTCAGATAAAGTAATATTCTTTGGTCCTGGAGGTTAAAATAATGGTAAATTCAGTAGTAATTATCTGTGAAGACTCTCCATTTGGAAAAAATTCTGTGGTGGAATCAATTCGAATGGCTGCCGGAATTCTTGCAGTAGGCGATATTGATAAGTGTAAGGTTATTCTTCTTAAAGACGCTGTTCATTTTATGAATAAAAACTTAAATCCAGATGTGTTAAACATGGATGACTACGGAAATATTATGAGATTAATAGAACTCTCAGAATTAGAAATTTTTCTTCATGATAAAGCTTTAAAAACTGCAGGAATTGAACCAACTGATCTTATCTTAGATGAAAATTTAAAAATTATTGGGACTCAACAAATTTCTCAGCTTATTTTAGATGCTGATATGAGTTTTAAATATTAATAGGAGGTTAGATTAATCTGACAAATTCTATTATCTATTTGTATGGTGTTAGCCCAACCAATAATCAGAGATTAGAGACTTTATTGGAGATTTTAAAAATGCAATCGGAATTAGATGTCGAAGTAAATGTTGTCTTAATACATGATGGGGTAATTGGCACATCAAAGAAAGCAGAAACTCCAGAATCTTTAAGAAAGCTTTTAAATCTCCCTATTAATGTTTTTGCTATAATACCAGACATTAAAGCCCGAGGAATGGATCCTAATAACATACTTGAAGAAATAAAGGGAATTGAATATGGAAAATTGGTAGATTTTCTCGTAGATACACATAAAATTGTATCTTGGATGTGAACCTCTTTATAATTCAATTTTAGTATCTTTTTTAAGCAAACGCTTATAAATAGTTAGAATTAATTTTAAACTAGCGTTTCAATTTTTAAATGAATTAATTTAATTCTAGAAATTAGGGTCATTATTATGAAAGATTACTCAAATTGGGAACCTATTTTAGATTATGAGAATGAATCTCCTTATCTCAAAAACCCAAATCGTCCATGGCTAAAGCACAGACCAGATTATATCCCAAAATCAATTAAATTCGAACCTATTCCTGTTCATGAATATCTTAAACGAGCATTTACCAAATGTCCTAATAATGTATGTGTTCATTATAAACCAAATGACAAGAAATATACTTATCGAGAGTTAAATTATATTTCAGGCAAAATTGCCAATGTTTTATACGAGGCTGGTGTAAGAAAGGGAGATGGTGTAGGGATTATGAGTAGTAGTTGCCCAGAATTTTTATTCTGTATTCTAGGTATTTTGGAGATTGGAGCAATTTTAGTCCCTATAAATCCACTTCTCAAAGAAGCTGATGTTACCCATATTCTTAAGGATTCTGGAATTATAAACACACTTTTCGTTCATAAAAAAAATTTCAGGATTATCAATAGAGTCAGAAAAGAAGTTAATATAAAAAAGGTGATTCTCATTGGAACAGAAGAAGCTAAACCTGACACGATTACTCTTCAAGAATTTATACATGAAAATGCACCAAAACATCCTGAAGTGGACATAGATCCACGGAATAATATTGCAACATTATTATACACTGGCGGTACAACAGGACTACCAAAAGGAGTTATGTTAACGCATAATAATATAGTTGCTTGTTCTCTTTCAAGCTTAAATGGCTTGAAAGATCCAGATGTAGAACTTGAAGAGGTAATGGGTAAAAATACAGTATTAACAGTTCTTCCTATTTGTCACTCTTTTGGTTTCCAAATTTTGATTTCTTCCTTAGCATTAGCTTCAATGTTAATAATGTTCGATTCATTTAATGCGAATGAAGTTCTTAAAGCGATCGAATTTTATAAACCCTCTTTATTTATAGGCGTCCCAGTTATGTTTCAAATGCTGGTTAACTCTCCTGATTTTACAGAACGAGATCTCTCAAGTCTTGAGTCAGCAATTTCAGGTTCAGCAGCTTTATCTCCAGAGTTAAACAATAGATGGGATGACATCGCAAAATTTAAAGTTGGACAAGGCTTTGGTCTTACAGAAACCTCCGCGATTTCACATATGCGACCAACATGGTTGCCTAAAATAATACCAGAGAGTATAGGGATCCCAATTATTGATACAGATGTAAAAATAGTTAATCCAGATACATTAGAAGAACTTCCTTCGGGTGAAACAGGAGAGTTATTGATTAAAGGGCCTCAAGTTATGAAGGGATATTGGAAAAGACCAGAAGAAAATGTAAAAACCATAATCGATGAGTGGCTCAGAACAGGTGATCTTGCCAGAATGGATGATGATGGGTATTTCTATATTGAAGGACGTATAAAAGATATAATAAAATATAAGGGATATAAAGTAATGCCAAAAGAAGTCGAAAAAAAGCTATGTGAGCATCCTGCAGTTTTAGAAGTAGGAGTAGTTTCAGCTCCCGATCCAAATATAGGAGAAACGATTAAAGCGTATATTGCTCTTAAACCAGAATACCGAGAAAAAATTTCTACACATGATATAATTGAGTGGTCAAAAGGAAAAATGGCTGCTTATAAATATCCCCGACAAGTAGAATTTGTTAATATTTTACCTCGTACTTCTATTGGAAAAATTTTTCGTAGGAAATTAAGGGAGAGAGCAGTTAAAAAAATACTGTTTTAAATAATCTAGTTATTTAAAATTGCTGTAATTTCTACAGATATTCACTTTTTGAACGCGTAAATATTGTAAAGAGCAAAATTAAAGCACCTGTTATAATAAAAACACCAAAAACACTCCATTCTACAAGAAGCCCTACGATAGGATAAATAATAGCTCTTATAAAACTTCCAAACATATTAATTGTGCTAAGTACTGTAGCTCGATTTTCAGATGCAATTTGGAGATTAATTCCGTCCACAAATATCAAATATCTAGTATATCCAAATGCAACAATTGTAAATATTATCGCAACACCTATAGGAATAATTTTGATTAATCCTAATAGAATATAAGCTGTTCCATTCACTATATTTATGATAACAAGGAATCTCTTTTTATTTTTAGACGATTTTAGTAAATCCGGTATTAAAGGTGAAGATACCGCATTAATTATGTTCATAAAGGCTGTAATGACTCCGAATAAGATTAAAGGGACGTGAATTGCTGTCAAGTAAACTTGATATGTCCAAAACATGAAAAATATTAACACATTAATAGGGATCCAATCTAATGCTAGCACTCGTAATACTTTATTTTTTCGTAATTCTTTAAATCCAGATATTATAATATGCCAATAACTTTCCTGCTTATAATCGCTAATTTTTTTTTCTAATTTTGGCTCTTTAAAAGTTAATGCTACTAATAATGCGCCAATATATATCATAGCTAAGGTTGTCATAGTAAACTGCAAAGAAATAAATTCCGCAATAACAGCTCCTATTGGTGCTGATATTGTTAAAGCAATTAAATTCATTGTTCGAGATCTTCCTAATATATTTGAGAGATTCTTTTCATCACCATAAGATTTTAAGGAAAAATATACAAAAGCATCACTAGTTCCGGACATTAGTGATGATCCAAAAGCCCATAATGTTTCTGCTAACATGAACAAGAAAAAATTGGGAATAATACCATATGTAAAAGCTGCACATGCAATTGAAAATGCCGATAAGCATAATGCTATTTTTCGCCCTAGAAAATCTGCGATTGCACCAGAAGGAATTTCAAGAATCACTATCATAGCTGTAAAATAGCTTTGCAAAATCATGATTTGAAAAAACGATAAACCCCCCCAGTCCATCATAAAAGGGATGTATACCCCCCGGACTGTATGGATTCCTAAAATGAATGAAAAAACGTAAATTTTGAATATATTTGATTTATAGCTTACTTCCATAATTTTCTATTACTTCCCCTTTGAATTATCTAAAGATTTCTAATTTAAAAAAGTTAATTTATAATTTTTTGACAATCAAGATAACCAATAAAGGAAAAAAATATAATTATTTATTCTTAAATTTTAAGTAAAATAAGACTATATTGACTATTGCAGCTATTAGTGAAGAGTAAAATCCTGTATCAGGCCACCACTCAACGGCGATTGCATCATATGCCGCTCCAAAAGCTGCGATCCCTATAATTACAAAGAGTAATGTTAATCCAGCCAAACCCATTCCATATACCGACAAATCTTTTTGGATAAATCTCTTAGGGAGTAGATCATTTAGAGATACAATTATTTGTATTATGAAAAAGATTAGAATAAGGATTTGTGCAGTTAAATCCCCTGGTGTAGAATATTCACAATCCAAGCAAGAATGGTAATAGTAAGCACCAGACCATAAACTGGCAAAATACTGAGTTGCCACAAGGATTAACCCAACAATACTAGTCATTAATATAATCCCCGCTAAAGGATCGACTTTTCTCTCATCTGACATTTTGAATCCTCTTTAGATTATTTGTATTTATTTTTTAATAATAATTTTGGGTTGTAGGACTATTTAAATATTTATTTTATAATTGTAAATCAGATAAGGTTAAAGACTACAAGACTCTATAGTATCTTTAGAAATAACTTGTATTGTAGATTCAATAATTTTATATTTCTTAGATAAAAAATCATTTCCTTTATTTTCCATATTACTCAAGAATTACTTTACTGAATTATTTTTTCCTTTTCTCCAACCTTTTTTTTGTAACACAATATACTGGACCAAGACGCATAGTCATATAACATCCATTACAACTAATACATTTTGCAGGAGATAAGTCCCCTTTTTTCCAACGAATTGGTAGATCTGGCTCATATATTAAAGGTCTGCTCATTGAGATAAAATCAGCAATATTTTCTTGGAGTACTTTTTCAGCAAAAATTGGGTTCTTAATACCTCCCATTAGAATCAATTTGCACTTATTCATGTAAGGCTTTATTTTCTTAACATGGGGCAAAAAATAGTTTTCTTCTTCAGGAGATTTGATAACTAAACTTGGATATGCTTTTTTTGTAAGATTTTGTGCATCTCCTCCACCACCACTAGGTTCAATAGCATCATAACCAATTTCAGATAATGCTTTAGCATATTCTACCCCTTCTTCTAGTTTCAATCCATTTGGAATGAAATCTTCTACTTGCAATTTGGCAGTGACAGGAAAATTTTTTCCTAATTCATCTCTTAGTCCATTATAAATATCTATTAAAATTTTTAATCGGTTTTGAGTATTCCCTCCATAATTGTCTGTTCTTTTATTGGTATATGGTGAAATAAAATTGCTTAAAAGATAGCCATGAGCTGCATGTAGTTGTATTAAGTCATAACCGCA
This sequence comes from Promethearchaeota archaeon, assembly GCA_016839915.1. GTDB lineage: Archaea > Asgardarchaeota > Lokiarchaeia > Sigyniarchaeales > SOKP01 > Loki-b32. Next base: position 3,646 of record JAEOTH010000149.1, on the reverse strand, counting down.
TGTATAAGCTCTGCACCCTGCATTAATAAATTTCTGGACCAATTCTTGAATTTCATCTGTTGTTAACTCTCGGGGGGTTAACCCGGTCATTTTAAAAGGAATGGGTGATGGTGCGACGGGGTGATATTTTGGATGATATCCTTGACGTCCCGTATGTGCTATCTGGGCAGCAATTTTCACTTCAGAAAATTCATGAACCGCTTCTACTAACTTCTTTTGACCAGGAATAAATGAATCATCATACAGACAAGCTTGATATGGGCTAGCCATTCCTCCAGGATCAACTGCAGTAAAACCTGATATGATTAATCCTGTTCCTCCACGTGCTAGTTCTTTATAAATGTCGAATATCTTTTTATCTACATAACCATACTTTTCCGCACTACGCATGAATGTCGCTGAACGGACAATCCTGTTTTTAATTTGAACGTTTCCAATTTTTTCTGGGCTAAATAGATTTTCTAATTCCAATTGAATCACATAGTATAATTATTAAACGAAATTATTTATTTTTATGATTATAAAATATATAACACCAAATTTTATTATGAATTAACTAAATTTAATAAGTTATAACTGAATATTTGACATCCATTTTGATTAAATCAAACAATGTGATCGATTTTGAATGATGATGAATTGATTAATGAAGTGTTAAAAGTTATTATGAATAGATGTACTGTGCGAGCGTATGATCCAAAATCTCTATCCCAAAAAGAAATCGATATGATTATATATGGTGCAATACGAGCCCCAACCGCTGGGAATATGATGTTTTATTCAATTCTTGAAGTTAAAAATCAAGAAATGAAAGAAAAATTAGTTAAAACCTGTGATAATCAGCCTCATATCGCAAAAGCTCCTTTGGTACTTATTTTTTTAGCAGATATGCAACGCTGGTATGATTATTATACTATCTCTGGTGTTCCAGAGAGATGTGCAAAGATAAATCATATATATCGAACCCCGGATGAATCAGATCTTTTACTCGCATGCTGTGATGCATTAATAGCAGCTCAAAACGCTGTCATTACAGCTGAATCAATGGGGATTGGTTCATGTTATATTGGAGATATTATAGAAAATATTGAAGTCCATCGTGAAATGTTCAACCTTCCAAAGTGGGTATTTCCTATCACATTGCTATGTTTTGGATATCCTAAACAAGATCCATCCAAAAGGATACTTAAAGAACGGTATCCTAAAAGATTCATCCATTTTACCGATACATATAATAGGTTTAATAAGGATGAGTTTGTTGAAATGTTTCAAGATTTTGAAAAGGAAACGCTAGTGAATTATGCAGAGAATCTCGGACAGGATTACTATTTACGGAAAACGGGATCTGCTTTCTCACAAGAAATGAGTCGTTCAGTTAAAGTGGCAATTCAAGATTGGATAAAGAAAGAATAATTTTGTCCATACTATTTCTCAAAGTCAAGTGGGTATATTATTTTAAATTTTTTTAAAAATTATACTTTTTATGGAAATTCAAACAATTATAGAGGATAATTTAGATTTAATATGTGCAGTATGTCTTGATCCAAGTGTAGATAAGGAAACGAGAAACCTCATGGAAAATGGAATGAATGATCGAATGTCTTGGATTAAAGAAATGAGATCTAAAGGTCTTGAAATACTTGTAGCACTTGAACAGCCTCGTAATGAAAAGATACATTATAAATGGGTAGGAAAAATGCTCCATTCAGATTTATCAATTCATGGAAAGGTACCAATGGGGCTGTTAGAATATTTACCTATTGAGTATGCTTTAGAGCCAATAGAAGGTGAAAATTCACTTTTTATTAATTGTATGTGGGTTTTACCACCATTTTGGCATTCTGGAGTAGGAACTACATTACTAGAATCATTTATTGAAAGAGCAGAACACTATGGAGGAGCAAGTGTTATTGTATATGACGGAGATAAATGGTTTGATACTTCAATAGAATATATGCCCTTATCTTTTTTCAAGAAATTTAAATTTAAGGAAGTTGATAGAGACGGGAGTCGTGTTCTTCTATACCTAGATTTAGGTTCTTCTTCTCCTCCAAAATTTATTTTTCCTCAATTAAAAGATTTTTATAAGCTTAAGAAACTGAAATTAGACATATTCTACAATAGTCAATGCCCTTGGTCAAAGTATATGATCAATTCTGTTAAAAATCAAGTAGAAAAGATGTCTATGATAGATTTTAATGTTATAAAAACTGATAATTCTGATTTAATTAAAGATTTGGGAATTTCTAGAGGAGTATTTCTAAATGGTAAACCGATTACCAATAGAATGGCATCATGGGAAGAAATAAAACTTGAAATTGAAAAATTTCAAAAAGTACTGCAATAGATTCTCCTAACATAAACTATATTAAAAATACTTAAAAGAGGGTATTACTATATTTAAGTTTATAAGAGTAGTAAGGTATCATTCTCAATGAAGATTCATTCTCTATTTATATTAAAGAAAACAGGAGTTTGTATATATAGTCGGAATTTCACAGATGAATTTGAGAATCTGGAAGTAAATTTAATTACACCTTTCTTTTCAGCAATATTTTCATTTTCTGAAAATGTAATTTCTAGAAAAACACCTGAAATCCTTGAAATGGGAGAATTAAGATTTGTTTTTAAGGTCCATCAAGATATAATATTTTCAATTTTATCCGATTCTTCTGCAAGTCTTCTATTTGTTACTTCTCGTTTAGAAAGAATCGTTGACGTTTTTTTAGATGAATACCCCGATACAAACAAAATAAAAGACTATCAAGAGCTCGAAAACCCAAAATATGATAAAATGGTTGATTCGATTGTCAGGGGAGAAGATGAAATATACATGAGTCAAACATTTTATAAGAAGGTTATAGATGTTTTTGAAGAATTAATATATGAAAGTGAGCTTCTAGGAGCCGCTCTTTTGACAACTAAGGGAAATACTATATATACTTCATTGCCGAATGAGATATTAGTAAATTCTTTGAAAGAACTTGAAATTAGGTATATGATAGGCGCCTTAGACCTTCCTGAAATGTACTATGGTTTAAAGAATGGGCAAAAAGTATTTTCTAAAGTTATAGATATTCCTTGGAAATTAGATCCACTATTAGTTGTTGTTCTTTATGATGCTAGTGTGCCATTGGGAATGTGTGATATGAATTTACAGAAATTAGCAAATAAGATAACAAATATTATCTAACTAGTTAATCCAAAAAACAAAAAAAATAGATATAAAAAATAAATTTTTAATTAATAATTTTATCCTTGGAACCAGAAGTAAATACAAACAACTCCTATGATAAATGCTAAAACTGCCCAGACGTATCTAAAAGCTTTGGAATAATTTCTAATTCTTCGCCCCGATTCCGACCATATTGTATCAACTTGGATATATGGACTTGGTCCTCTTCTATACCAGCCTTTGATCCTTACATTTTGCCCTATTAACCGATTTACAGTTCTAAGGGAGAAAATAAGATCTGCAAGACCTATTCCAAACCGGTAATCTACATACATCAAACCTGTATCATCTTGAAAGTACATGTCTTCGCTAAAGTAATAACCAGGAATTCCTTTACCAACAATCTTTCCCTCTATAATTGCAGGAATTGTTCTGATTGGAGAAACTTTCACTTGAGTTACAAGGTCCACT
>JAEOTH010000148.1 GCA_016839915.1 Promethearchaeota archaeon | reverse complement strand
GGAACTTCAGTCTTATCAAAGTATAGAATTTTAGTAATTTCATGATATTCTTTTAAACCAATTGTAAGATTTATTTCAATAGTATAAGGAGAATAATTTGGATTAGGCAGATTGTAAGTATTATTAAAATAAATTCCATTATCAGAGTAGGTTGTGTTTAATACGATTAATTCTGAAAACCCGTTATTACTTATATTTAATGTTAACGAGGTATAATCTGAAGAGGTTATTGGAGATCCTGAGGTTTGGTTCTGCAAATATATAGATATATCAATTTTTGGATTTGATATACGATATCTTTCTAAATTAATATTTATAGAAGCATCCTCTTCTGGTAGAAAAAATTCAACGATGTTATTCAATACATTGAAATGGTCTTGCGTATATGATGCTGATTTATAATCATAATAGAGCCAATGTAAATCTCCAAAAGCCAATATACTCCCTTTTCCGTGGGAAGTTCCATTATATAGAGCAACCACAGTCTCATCATTAATAGTAGCAATAGATTCAGCATTACCAGAGGTGGTAAAAGTATTACCATATTTCCAATATATATTGTTAACTCCATTGAAAAGTTCTGGATTATTAAATTCGCTTATAGTTTGAGGACTCACAGTTGTTACAAACCCTTGCCAATTATCAGCCATAATATTTTCTTCATTAATTTGAATATCTACTTCTAATTCTGAGAATAAATAATTAATATTCTCCACAACCAAGTCTTGATACCTTGTTCCTAAAAAGAATATATTACCTCCATTTTCCAAATAATTTTTTAAATTATTTATTTCTAAAGGACTATATGGTAGCATAGGGGCTTGTAGAAATATTAAATCATATTGAGCTAGTCGTTCTTCTGTTAAAATTGAATTGTTAAAATTTTTATTATAATCTGGGGTCCAATATTCCATGCTATAATCAATTGAAATATTTAATTCAGAAAGATCTGCCATTGCTTCATAAAAACCCATTTGGTAAAATTTAATATTTTCAAAAGTTGAGATTTCTGGGAACCAATCATTTAATCCATGGTAAGATTCCATCAATATACGATTTTCTGGTAATCGTATGTCTAAAGTAAAATTTACAGTATCATAATTCTGCCCTCCTGTTGTTAGGTTAATCAGAAAATTCCTTACTCCAGGGAAGGCATTCTTACCAATTTCAATTTCCAGTTCTACAAACTCAATTCCCGCTTCAGAAAAAACTATGGTTGATGTATCAACAGAAAGAGAAATTCCTTGAATAATATTAGGAATTTCTAAGTTATAGGTATTATCTTTGCCTGAAATAAGTGTTAAATTAAATTTTTGATGATCGCCTGGAAAGTGTAATAAATCGAATGGCTTAACAGGAAGATTATCAGGATATAATTTTGCTGTATCATTATAATTCGGATTTAAAGAATCTAAATAATCTAATGAAGCAGAAACATTAATTATTCCTGCGCCTGACTTAAGAAGGTCGTCGTCATTCTCATTATTCAGTTTTCTTGCTCCTTCTAATAAAGCGATTCTCGCAGTCTCAGGAGTAATATAAGGATAAGCTTCTAATAAAATTGCTAATCCCCCTGCCACTACAGGACAGGACATGCTCGTTCCACTAAGAGGAATATAATCAGCATCACCAACATAATCAAAATAAGCTCCCTTATAACGTTGCTCTTCTGATATGATGGAATTTGGTGATTCTGTGGAAATAATATTAACTCCAGGTGCCGACACATCAGGATACCCTAAATTATAAAAGGTAGGACCCCAACTGCTGAATGATGCTAATTCATCATTACTATCTGTTGCTCCTACAGCAATCACATGAATGCCAGATGCAGGAGTAGATCCTGTAAAATATTCAGGGCCAGAGTTACCCGCTGATGCGACAGAGATAACACCATAGTCATTCTTTGCATTTAAAATTGCCTGAGTTATTGAATCAGTAATTATTGGATATCCACCACCAAAACTCATTGAAATAATATCTGCTCCGGCACCACCTTCACTTGTTGGCATAGAGCTCCATTGAATGGCATTTATTATATCAACATCACTTAGGCCACTTGCATTCCCAGCTCTTGCATTGATTAAGAACGCACCAGGCGCTATACCTCGATATTTTCCTGATGATCCCCCTCCATCTCCCGCGATAATTCCTCCTACGTGCGTCCCATGTCCTACATCGTCATTAAAGGATAGTGGACTCTCATCAGTTACAAAATTACTATTATTTATAACATTCAAATCAGGATGGTTATATATACCAGTATCAATTACAGCTACTTTTATACCTGATCCATTATAAGGTAGATTTTCTGCTCCAACAGCAGAAAGCCACCAATTTGAATAATCATTGGGATTTAAAGCACTTAATTGAAGATCTTCCTCAACAATATAGGGACTACTATATACTTTTGATTTATAGATTTTATTTATTAAACCTTCTCCATCGATTAGATGTTCATTAGCAATAAGATGGCTTGGATTTATTTTTAAGTAAACTCCTGATATTATATCATAATTACTTACCAATTCATAATCATCAAAAATTGAGTCTAAAATTTCAATACGTTCTTCTTTACTTACAGAATCCTTAAAACTGATAATAATTTTGATAGGCACAGCAAGCTCTTTCTGGGAAAAAGTTAGATCTATTAAGAATTCATTAAGCTCATCATCAAATTTTGATGTTGTATATTCTGAATAACTTTCTAAATTAACATTATTCATTCCTGTATATGATGTCAAAGTTGAAATTAAAGAATCTAATTTATAGGGTTCTTGCTGAACTTGATCATAAGTGTTAGAATAATATAATTGTATTCCTATGCTTGGAATTATAAAATAACTAACAAAAATTACAGCAATAATTAATAGATTGGGTTTTTTATTAAATTTTGTCATGATAGGTTTATCGAATAAGAACAGTTATTTAATCTTTATTTTAATACCTTAAAAAAAGAATATATTAAAAAATTATAGTTTCAAATTTTGTAGAATTATCGATTTAAAATTTTAAAAAAAGACAATAAAGCTACAAGATTAACCAAAATCAGGGATAAATTATGGAGTCGGCGGGAATTGAACCCACGGCCTTTCGCATGCCAAGCGAACGATCTTCCACTAATCCACGACCCCAATGATATATATTAAAAAACAGTCCTAAATAATTAAATTTTATTGTTTGCCTGATGGTAAATTCAGAGTCCGATTTCAATGAAAATTCCTATGAAATATCTTTGACCGACTTTGGTAAAATGTTAGTAGAGCAGTATGGATTTGTTCCTATGGGTGGTTTACAACTTCCTGATGGCAGAAATACTTGGGAGTTAGGAAAACTAAAACCAATAGAAGATATGGATTTAGCAGAATATCAAGCGTTTTTAATGTCTATTAGTAGTAAGTATGCTGAAACTGTTGAGATTTTGAAAATTGAAGATAAAGAAAGCTATAAAGTAAAAGATCGACAATCTTTAGAGAAATTGATTAATTCAATTAATCAAGAGAGATTAGCTAATGGAGAATCAGGAGTTTGGGGAGTAATTTATAAAATTACAGATCCAAGAACTGGTTTTCAACGTATAGGAAAAACAGAAGACAAATCAGATTTCTTATTTATTGATCGCTTGAAATCATATATAAGTAAAGCCCAGAAGGTATCTCAACCAAATCAAAGATTAAATGCCTTTGAACAGAATTTAGCTGATTATTTTGAATTTTCTCAGGGTGAAAATCTCGAGATGGAAGCAAAATCATTTATCGATGAATTTTTCGCAGGATATGATGTTGAAATATGGTTATGTGATGATAAAGTCGAATTATTTGCATTAGAAGTTTTAGTTACACTATATACTAATAGAATATATAATGATGTAGGTTACGATCTTCGAAAGAATAATTTCTTCAATAAAGTTGTAGGACCTTTAATGTATAACTTGGAAAAGATAAAAGCATATAATCTAGATAAATTAGAATCAATACTTACGAAGTGCTTTGATCGTGCACTCACTAAGGAAATGGCATATAATAGATTTGTAGAAGAGGGAATAAGAGTAAGTGATTACACTTTTGATAAATATTGTGAGACATTAACTGGGACTACCTATTATAATGCGATGAATAAACATATTATTAAAGAAGCATCAATATCTTCAGATTTGGATGCTAGAACAACATCATGGTTAAAAGATAAGTTTAGTAAAGAAAAACTAAGTACATTATTATGGACAGTAGAAGGTCCCGATGGAAATGTAAAACCTCTCTTCCTGGGATTCCATCTTAATGACGATTCTGGGAATGGTTTCTTGCACTCATTTCTAAAGTATAGAAGTAAATTTGCAAAATGGTTTATTAGAGATAATAATAGACAACCTCTAGCAACATGTAGAATGGTTTCTGAAGTTGTTTATAATGCAATACAATACAATGATTGTAGTTCATGGGGAAATAATAGATTTAAATATAATTTCATTTATAATCTTAAACCAATATCATTTATTATAGAATATGATAGTAATACTGGTGAGATTAAAGAAATAGAACCATTATTGTGATTGAATTGAAAGTATTAATTAAGAAAGTTGGAAAAAGTACATTTGATCCGGAGACCGATGAGATATCAAACTTTTGGATTTTAGGACAACTTCAAAATAGGAGAGAAATTAAGATTTATGATAATCTTCCATTCGATTTAAGAGATATAGAAGAACAGGAGATAGAATGCTTACTTTTCATGACTTTAAGTGGTATTCCTGTAGATAGTACTACTGAAGATAAGCTAGAAACCCCCATTTTAAAAGGCTCTTATTTAGGTAAATATGAAATTTCAGATAAATGGCGAATTCCCGAATATATAAATTGGAAATATGATCATATTAAAGATTTCCATGCGATTCAAGTTGAAAATGATGTATTTATAGTTTCACCTTCTGATATTGAATATTATTCATTAAAAAAAGGGGAAGAATTTACGTTCCAAGCAATAGAGTTTGAATTATTGGCTTGGAACCCAATTAAATAAGAAGTAAGTTTATTTTTACATAATGAAAATACAAGGATGTGATTATAGAATTAAAAAAGTTAAAATCAAAAATCCTTCTCCATCATCTATAAAGGATTGAGATTCAAACTCTATTTTTATTCAGATTTAGAGAAATTCTTTAGTTTTACAAATTTCTTAATTACGCTTATTTTTTCATCCATATTAGGAAAAGATGATTCTTGAAGTTCTTTAATAATTGACTCATATTCAAATGTAGTCAAAAAATTTAAAGATATTCGCACCATCATACTTTCAACCTCCCCTGTATTTCTGTCTTTAACATAATTTGTCATACTACTAATATATGTTTTTTTAGCATCCCCAACACCCTTCTCACTTAATCTTTCTAATATTTCAAGCCAATAAATAGCATTATCGGAAAAAGGTACTTTTTGTACTTGATCATTAAAATCTTTTAACTCCCTTGAGAGTATCTCATTTGCGTTTTGAACATTAATATCCACACAATCTAGTATGAAATTAAACCACCGTTCTCCTGTCTCATCAGCAAAAATTTCAAATATCTCAAAAGAACCTGAAAGGTCTTCAAGACATTGCGATAATAATTCTTTTGCTGTCAAAATACCTAATTTTGAAAGATCCATCATGATTTCAAGTCCTGCTTGAGAAAATGAGGGAGGATCCGTTATTTTTAAAATCTCTTCCCATTTTTTAACTGAAAAAATCTTTAAATATCTCCCCTTAACCTTATCCATTAAATCCCAATCAAATTTACCATCGATAAATTGATTTTCTATTCGTTCTTTATATTCATTTGATAGTGGAACCATTCTTATCAACGTTTCAATTATTGTCTTAACATATAATAAATGTAATAGAAATATATCTTTTCCTAATTTTTACCAATTTTTCTTTTCCTCCCTCCCCTGTGGTGCCCCCTTTTGAAAAAGTGGATGTGAAATGATCTTAAATTGAGAATCTTTTAAACTATGCAGAATTAAACCTTAATTTATAAATACCTGATTTGTTTATAAATAAGTAATAAAAAAGATAAAAAAAAGACAAAAATATCAAATAGAAATGTTTGATATAAACATAGAAGACAAGTGTGATAATTCTAGATCGTGTGAGCTAAGGATAGGTTTTAGAAGATTTAATACTCCTTCATATGGATTAATACATACAGATATGAAAACGTTGATTCGAGGGTCAAATTTAATAGGTAATCCAGTCCCTCCGGTTAATTTTCACGAAATTGTAATTGATCTCATAGATAATGATATTACTAAATATAAAGACACATACAAGAAAAGAATCGAGAAGAATTATAGATCTGATCTTATAAATCTTTGTCAGTTCCGATTTTCAAGTGATATTACACTATCTCCTTCTCAATTGGAAGAATTAATAAAAATTCAAATAGATTCAGAAAAACTCTCTGTTATAACTATTCCAGATGCAATTCTTAGAGATGCAGGAAAACCTTGGTTAGATGGATTAAATCCTTCTCTTGAAATTGCTGAAGAAGCTTGTGAAACCGGTATATCTTATGCTAGCATGCCAACAGTATCCTTAGAACAACCTATTGAATATGTTGAGAAAAAAATTGATTGGTTATTAACAAGAAACATTCAATCTATATGTTTAAGAGCTACAGGTCAATTTTCTCCTAGACTTAGGAAAGCTGCAGAAATATTGAAGAAAATTGAGGAACCTATCTGGACACACCTTTATGATCTTAAAAAAAAATATCTTGAAGTATCACAAATACATCTAGCACCTTTAGCTAATATAGATACAATTACTCCTAAGAAATACTATTCTGCTACTATGTTTCATATTACTAAAAGTGTTGAAGTAGATAAAAAATCTAGTGATTTTCCTACTCCTATAGGAGTACCATTAACAGTCAAGACAAGGGAGCCCAAGAAAAAAGTAATTAGAGATTTATTTGAGGGTAAAGCATTAGGTTATCTAACAGAGAAAGAAAGAATTAAGTCATATGGACATAATTTAACATGTAATTGTGCAATATGTCAAAAAACTAAATCCATTGATGAATTGGAAAAATTTTTATCTCGATTAGACAGAAAAGCTTTATTGCAAATTCATGAAACAGTTTCTTTTTCAGATGAGCTAAGTCAAATAAGCAAAGCAATCCATAATAATGATTTAGTAAATTATTATAAAAATAAAAAATTAGTTATAGAAAATCGAAAGGAATTAATGAAAAAATTTCCATATTTAGAAAGAACGAGGTATAAAAAACTATGGTAAAGAAATCTCGTATTGAAATGAATCAAGAAGAAGCGGATCTTATTGATAAATGGATATTTCTTTTATTAGCTGCAAATAATAATGAACCAATAAAGGGTAGAGTGCGATTTATGAAAGAATTCTTCCTTTATGCAATTAATCATAATAAAAAACTATTTGATACATCAGAATTTTATCCTTATCATTTTGGACCATATAGTACACGAGTTGCTTTTAGGATGAATTTTCTTAAAACTAATGATCTAATTGGAGCTGAATTTAAAAATCAAGATTGGGAGTATTTTCTGACTGAAGAGGGATTGGATAAAGCCAAGAAACCATATGAAGAAACTAGTAATCAAAATTTAGAACCTCTTAGTATTATTAAAAATAACAATAAGCGATTAAGTTTGAAAGATTTGTTAAAAGAAATTTATGTGGATTACCCAAAATATGCATTAAGATCGATTATTAAGGAAGAAATTACCAAAGAAAAGATTAAACCAGAAAATTTAATTGTGATTGATGATGGACCTGGTTTTGTTTCTTCGGTTTCTTTAGAAGAGGAGGAAATAGAATTAAAAGATGAGGCTGCAAAACGATATTTAGAATTGATTTCAAAATGATTTATAAAAAATGAAAGTAGAAATAGAAAAACTTAACATTTATCACTCAACTCTTGATTTTGATTGTGGAGATGAAGAAGTAAATTCATTTTTCGAAAGAAGTTTCGAAGAAGTAGAAATGAAAAACTCCCAAGTATATGTTTTTACTGGAGAAGATCAAATAATTGGATTCTATGCTATTTCTATGGCATCTATAAGGGCTGATATTAACGGAATGACTTTTAGGCATCCAGTAAGTCTTATTGGACAATTAGGTGTAAATAAACCGTTTCAAAGACAAGGCTATGGTTCATATATTTTAGATATTGCTATAAAAAAAGCAAGAAACGTATCCAAGGAAATTGGTTGTAAAGGGTTAATTATTGAAACATACAAAGAAGATTTAGTTGATAGTCTATATAAAAAAAAAGGTTTTCATCTATTAGATCAGAAAGATATTAAAGGAAAAGGACTAAAATATATTTTATTCTTTAAATTTCAATCAGATTAGTTAGATAAAATATTACTTATATATAGATAAAATTTTGAATTATTATGTTCTTCTACATAAAACATAAATTAGTTCGAACTACATTGATATGTCAAGAGAGTCTAAATAAAGATTAAAAAAGGAGACACGTACTTTTCCTCATAATTGCAGATCAAAATCAATGTAATAATAATCATTTTAAACACACTATTTGTTGAAAAGGTAACTTTCTCTCTGATCTGATCACATTAAATGCAGGATGAAAACTATCTATTCGTTAGGAAAGTAGTGACAAATAATGTCTACAAACTGTGTCACAGATCGTGTCACGAAGATAATGTAACAAGAATTTTCTCCCACGTTATAATTCCATAGGTAACATTTTTTGTATGTGGGAACAACTATTATTTCCAGAACTTCATCACGAAAAATTTAAACTTCATTTTCCACTTTTGTGAAATATTGATTTTAAACATTAAAAAACCGAAAAATTTTTTAGGAACCATTAATTTTAATTTATTAAGAGATATTGTTTTAATATCTCTTCAAAAATGATTAAAAATAGAATTCTGCATTGGATTATTATTGAAGAGAGTAGGGAAGGTACTACTTTTGAAGGATCTCTTCATTCAAAAATGGCGAAAATTAATTTTGACCATGATTTTTGGGATATGCTGATAGTTAAGAAATACATAGATTTTTTTAATTCATTGAAGGTAACTTCAGCAATCCTTGGAAAAGAACTAACGGAAAGCATTGGAGGGGAACTCAAATGAATATTTGGTTCAGCGTTAGTTTAATGAAGCGGATGGATAAAGTCAAGAGACACGATGAAACCGTAAGTGATTTTATTCACCGAGTTGTATGTGATAAGGTATATGAATTGGAGCGTGATGAATATAATGGACGAATGGATTAGCGGAGTACAATACAAGCAAGACGGTCATAAAGTAGCTTTGTTTCACAAGATTCCAGGAGTTCAAGAGCCTAACATCATTGGTACCATCAACCTGAAGAAGGACGATTATCAGAAAATCGACGACGCACGCACTACTGTTGGAAAATATTTCAAGAATCATTACGTGTGCGATAATCAAGACTTTCTCCTGATCGATCTCAAGAAACGCTTATACAAACTGAAAATCCAAGAGGAAAACAAAGGAGCAAACCCCGTGGTGTTGGTCGTTCCTAACGACGACATAAGTACTTGGGAACAACTTAGGGAAGTAGTAAGTAAAACCTTATTTAATAGGATAAGAGAATTTAAGATATTATTAGCAGTAATCATGTCTAAATGGTTTCAAAAGAACACTTCTCTTTATCTTGTATTAATAGGTGTACCAGGTTGTGGGAAATCAACCTTAGCGGATTGTTTTGAAGGGAATGACTATACTTTACACGATGACGAAGTAACGATGCAAAGCTTTATACCTGGAGCTTCAGATTCTTCGCAAGAACTTTCATCGCTCTTGGAGTTGATAAGCGGAAAAACATTAATCACTCAGGATTTATCGGGGATATTAGGATCCGAAGAAAAGCAAGTAAAGAAATTTGTGCGATTCCTAACAGCAGTTTATGGAAGAAAAGTATATCGAAAACATAGTCCCGGAACAGGCTTGATGACATTACCCGCGGATTTTAATTTTATATTTGGAATCACGCCCCACGTTTTTTCTGATAAAAGTCTAAGGTTTGCTCTTGTTAGAGAAATAGTAAATTCACAGAAATTCATATTTTTACTGATGGATGTGGATGTAGAATTGGAAAATAGAATTATTGATAACGATCTTCCCGATGTAGACGTAAAAATAGTGCAGGAAGCCGTGAGCGGATTTTTAAAGAACAAGAAAAAAGAAGCTAAGGGCTTTCATTCCACAATTACAGATGAACTAATTAAACATTGGAAAAGTAAGTTTGAGGAGTACAACGAACAAAGCAAGTACAGGGACGGAAAATACCAAGAGGAACAAGCGGATAAGAGTAAAATAAGGTTATGGCACGAATTTAGGTCGTTCGCAACAGCAATTTGTTTAATAGAGACAAGAAAAACTATTAGTCACGAGGACGTTGATCTTTTCTTTGAATTATTGACTTTGAAGATATAGAATTGAGAGGAGAAACCTTCTTCTTTTGATCTAAATTCAATATAGTTAGGATAGTGTATATATATTATATATTTATATTTATAGTAGAAGCCCACAGTACCTATAGATCTGGGGGCAGATCATGAGGATTTCAAGCCTTATATTCCCGAACTAAATATATACTATATACCTATCTTTTTCTTTTTTCGTTTTATATTTTGTTTTATTTTGAGCAAAAAAGTATCATCAATTTAAAGACCAACTACGTTCCCCGGCTGAAAAAAAGAATTCTTTTCGGAGGGGAAAAAGATTAAGGGGGGTAAGGGTTTCATAGCATTATCATAACTTTAGTGAATCTTAAAATATGCGGATATAATAATATATGATTCAGAATAAAGTGAATAATATAATATAGAATGAGTTTAAAAAAAGCTAAAATTAGATTTAATTATTCATAGAAATTGAGTCTAACTATCTAATATATTTTTGTACGGATTCCACTTGTCATAAAGCTGAATATAATCATAATAATTGAGCTTCACATAACAGCTAAAGTTCACATCGCTGACTTTATGACACAATAGGATTTTCCGATCCTCTTTAGGGCATCCCATCCTTTTCCGTAGCGTGTTTAATGTCCTTCTGAAAGTATGACAAGAGATCCGTTTTTCAATATCTAAGCGGATAACACAATTACTAATATAATGATTAATGGTGCGGAGAGCATATCTTTTTTTCTGAATGGAGAGAAATAACGCATTAGAATCCGCTTCTCTATTCATCCTCTCCTTAATATATATTGCCAAATGATTAGCCAAGTCTTCGGAAAAGTAATAAACCTTTCTTCCTGTCTTTCCTTCCGCTTCTATATATCGTTTCTTCACATTCAAATCTTCACAATCCAAGCTGAGAAATTCCCCGATTCGCATTCCAGTTTCCGTTAACAACCTAAAAAAAATATAATAGTTATAGTTATTGTAATACATGTAATCCAAGATGGTTTTCACTTCTTCTTTAGTCATTATCACATCCTTGTTTGTATTTGGTTTCTTATGAATTGCTCCTCTTTTTAGTATAAATCCAAGCGATCAATCAAGATCTAAGTTAGCTGATAAGTTTAACACAATTGCTTTTGAAGAATATTACAATAAGTGGGTAGATATGCTTGCATTGGATGAACGATTTTCACCTTTCACTGAAATGTTTACAAAGGTGAGAAATAATTATAAAGAGCTTGGAATCCAAGAAGCCGAGGAGCAGACTATCAATATAATTAAAAAGGCATTGAATAGACATGGTAATACAGAACTTCGCTTCGTTAACATGTTCGGTACGGAGTTTTATGATCCTGATTTCATATTACTTGGTGTTCCTCCAGGAGCTCACGCTAAAATAAGAAATAATGTACTTGAGCAGGACAGGTTCAAGACATCAATGAATACTCTCGATAAAGTTAATGAATTAAAAGATTTATTTGATGTTAATACAGATTTAGATTTATTTGTTTTGAAAGATAGTGAAATTCACCAGGTTCCAGTTGATAGTTCGACCAATCTAGCAGAATGGCTACAAAATAATAATTTCAATATAGATGATAAGATCATAGTTTTACCTGATTTTAAGCCATCAGTAGGGCAACCAATGTTTGAAGATATTAATTGGAAGCTTGGTGAGTTTCCTAGTCCTAATTATCCTATCTTTCAGACTTTCACTACAGACCTAATAACCAGTTTAAACAGAATGGGCATTATAAATACGTATGATATTGATATTCTTAGCAAGACTATTTTGTCTGATATTCCTTCCATAATACGAACCAACGGATACTCATTAAGTTATATATTGTCAGAGCTAAAGGAAGGGAGAGAGTTCTTAAATTTTGATGAGAAGACATTAGATCGATGGCTCATTGTAATCAAAAATAAAATACTTGAAAAGAAGAATCCTAGAACAAGAGTCGAGGTTAAGACAATTCAGGACATTTTTGAGGATCTTCACAGAAGGACAGGAACTTCTTTTCCGAATGCGTATTATAGACAAGCTAAGTCAGTTACCGAAGAAATAATACTAATTTTACTTCAAGAAGGAGTTTTTAACTCTGATCCACCACTCAGTAAAGTTAGTGAATATTTAGGTTTTAATTTCCATGGATTTTTAAATTCCCTAAGAAGAGGACTTCAGATCTCTCCTCATAAGCCAGAGGTGATCCTTAGACTTAAGGATTCTATTAGCAAAGCTTTAAGTGACGATACAAGTCTTACCAGCAAAGATGTGGATCGAATTAACAAGAAAATTGAGGATTCTCTTAATCTTTACAGTAATGTTATAGAAAAATATTTGGATGCTGAGGGAGTGTGGAATAGTGAAGATGGAATCTTTTATCGCGTTAAAAATGGACCAAGGAAGAGACTGATAGGTAATATTTTTCACTCTGATGAAATTTTAGAACAAATTTTTATGAAATCTAAGTTGTCAAGATTGCTTTTTGCCTCCCCCGATTATCTGACATCTCATTTCTTAGATAAAAATGATGTAGATAAAAGACCTAAACCTGATAGATTAGAAAGGATGTGTTATTTAGTCTCTAGATGGGATTCAACTCTTTTTGAATCTATAGACATAAAAGTTTCAGAGTATCAAGTCGAAGTTATGAAGAGAAAAGTTTTAGCAGAAATTCAAAAATGGATGTTTACAAATCCTCGAGCCGATTATAGTCCTAGATTTAGACTGAAGTGGAAACCTTATATAAGTGAGAATTTTGTGAAATGGGGACGAACTTATACTAAAGAAGATCTCAAGCCGCATTACGATCTTGTGAGTTCAATAACAACTGCTTTAGCTGTTCGAGCTTATAAAGATACTTCTACATTTACAAGGGAGACTCTTGATTATTCTACAAAGACCATACAGAGGGAAATGGGTGTACATCAAGGTTTTTTCGCTTCTCTAGGTAAAGGTGGATTTTATAGTCAAAAAATACTTGAGAATATATTTATTAAATTTGCTGAGTGGCATCGAAATGAGTATGGAGATAGAATTAGTGGTATTGACTACGATAGGAAAGATTCTTATGAGCGACTTAGACTATCTCATTATCAGGAAGTACTATATAAAATTCAAAATTACGCTGAAGCAAGAAGTATTACGCTTTTTGATGGCAAATATTCTACAGGGTTAGTCACAATTAAGAATCATCAATATAAGATTAGCGATATTTTAAGAAAAGATTACGATAAGACCTTTATTAAGCAACAATATAAAGAATTTCATTTAATTTTCCAACTCTCCAAATATTTGGGTTTTGACCCTCTTACGTTTAGTCCATTGGAGGATACAGATATGGCTACGGGTAGATACGTTCTACACCACTTCTTGGCAGAGATGTTTCGAAAAATGTCATCAAATGTAGCCGACATTGTACTTACTTCTCAAGATCTTCATATGACCTATGAAGCCATTTTGAGAGGCAAAGAGGAGGATGGAAGGATATATATTCGAGCAAGAGAGGGGGAAGCTTTTATCAGAGGATTGATGAAGTCAATTCAAGACCTTATTTTATATAAAAGTCCAACAATCAAGACTGAACAGATTAAGAAAGTATTAATTAATAATTTAGGCACTGATAAAGGCATGGAGATCTATTATAAATGGACTGGGAATAAAGATTTCAAAAATAATCTAATAGAATTCAATAAACGAAGAATTTATGCTCAAAAATCCGATTATAACAGCTTTTTAAAAGATTTTTATGAAGAGACTTGGAAAAATAGAAACTTAGATGCTTATAGGTTCATTTCTAAACAGAATAAATATTCAATATTTTTCTCATATAAAAAAGATTTCGATATGTTATATAGAATATTCCCATGGTTTAAAAAACAGACCACCTTAGTATAATTTTAAAAATTAAGTATAGTCATCAATTTTATAAACAATTTTTTTTATTAATATTATAGAAATAACCTGTGTTAAGATTGAAGAAAAAACGTACGATTAGGATAAAAAGTCCTCAGATAAGAAAAATTCGAAATGAATTAAGGATTTTACTACAGAGAGCAATATCTAGTGAGTTAAATAAATTATCTGATGAAGAATCGAAATTGCAGCAATCTAATGGGTTTTGGGACGAAAATCATCCTAGTTATGAGACTCTTCATAGGGAGATGAGAAAGCTTACTTCCCAAGGAAATAATTTACGCTATGCCTATAATGCTTCAATTTTAAAATGTCCTGTGTGCATGAAGATTGATAAAGACATGACATTTAACCCAATCTTGGAGAAATGGTATTGTGTTGATTGTTATGAGGATAACAAGACCTTTCAGATCAAGCAAGGACACCCCGAGTTATATCCTTAATCTTTTTTTTTTTGATTTCTTCTTCGAATTAAGCAATCATTTCTACATATTACCGATATTTATATCTTAAAAAGTTGGATTACACTAGGAGGATTTATGTAAAATTATTCAGTTTATATTACGGGGTTTTTTTTCAGTCATTCCCGAGATTCGGCGCAAAGCCGCAAATCACACGGGGTTTTAAAAAACTAGTTTTTTAAACTGATAGCTTTTTATATCCTCCAGATCAAGTGTGTGTAATCCAAGTTAATTAATATCGATCTTTCTAAATAAATTTATCTTATTTGACAATAAT
>JAEOTH010000147.1 GCA_016839915.1 Promethearchaeota archaeon | reverse complement strand
GAATTAAAGAAAAAGGAAAGCTCCATCGGGAATGTACTCTCTTGGGTTGGAAAGAATTTTAAATTTATACTCGTTCCAGGGTCAGTGGACGAAGAATTAACAAACAAGGTATATCAGTATGAAAAAAACCGAAGCAAGAGAAAAATGATTCGAAGATTTAAATCAACTCTCACAATTCTAGGAATAATTATAATCTTAGTGGTTGTGTCATTTGCTGTATTCCCATCTTGGATTTCTCCCTACCCTTTCGAGATCGCAAATGGACTTTGGTCTAACTCTTGGTCTGCCCCATCTGCCGCTCATCCTTTAGGAACAGGCAAATTTGGGCGTGATGTTTTAGCAAGAATGATATACGGAGCAAGAACTTCTATATCTGTTGCATTGCCAGCAATAACCTTTGCCGTTGTTTTTGGTGTAATCTTTGGCGTAATCGCAGCATATTTCGGGGGGTGGGTTGATACTGTTATCATGAGAATCACAGATATTTTACTAGCATTTCCGGGTTTGATTCTTGCGGCTGTGTTTATCGCAATTTTGGGTATGCAAATTGAGAATATAATGCTTTCAATTGGTATTTTAGGAGTACCCTTTTATGCTCGTTTAATTAGGGGGAATGTATTACAAGCTAAATCTCTGCCGTATGTAGAAGCAGCAAGAGTATCAGGCTCAGGAAATTGGAGAATTATGTTTCGACATATACTTCCTAATTGTATTCAACCAGTAATAATCGCCTTTACTTTTGCTATTGGAGGAATAATTTTGTCTTTGGCGGGACTAGCCTTTTTAGGATTTAATGACCCAAGCCTGATCGGATGGGGAAGTGATCTTGCTGAAGCGAGATTATTTTTACAAACAGCACCATGGGCTTCTATTTGGCCTGGTTTTATGATACTCCTCACAGTATTGGGTTTTATGTTGTTAGGAGACGGGCTGAGAGATGCGCTGGACCCTCGATTGAAAAACCTTTAAAAATATTTTTTTCTTTTTTTTAGAATTTAAAGGCTTAGGAATATTTCGGTTTTTGAAGTTTTTTAATGTATTTTTTTTGAAAAATCACCTTTCTGTATATCCAACAAATCCAGCAATTAATATAAGAATTCCTCCGATTTGACTAGTATATATTATCATTAGAATCCCAATGACTACACATATAATCCAATTTAATTCAACAAATTTGTGAGGGATAATTACACTTAAGAAAATTATAGCTCCTAAAATTATAGATATCACTAATAAAATTATTCTCGTACTTTCAATATTTCTTTCATTAAATCCCAGTATTGCTTCAATTATGGCTATAACTCCACCAAGAACAGCCAATAATTTCATTAACTCTTCATTTCGCATTTCATTAACACTAATTTTTGTTTAATTTGATAAAAATCTATTATTAAACCTATGGTTATTTGTAATATAAAATATTTGTGTAAATTCTAAATTTTAAAAATTCGACTACTTATCTCTTATACATACGATTATACACCCAAGTTGTAAGATAAGTTTTTGAAAGTCTAAAACAAAAAACCAGTTTGCTAAACTTCTTTATCTCTGAGGAAAAAAGTGTCGATAAGTTCCCTAGCGACAAGAAAATCCATTAACATTTCAAAAATATGCAAACTATTTCAAACATTTAATAATTTTGAACTTATATTTATGAATAATTATGCGATAATGTTACGTACAACAAATTAATTCTAAATTATTATAAAACCAGACTTTTGTTTTGAAGTTATTAATAATTATTCAAAATATTTTAAAACTTATGTGATTAAAATTGAATGAATGTCAGAATCTGGAGAATTGTAATTTCTTTAAAAGGTTTGAGAATGATAAAAATAAGCATTTAGAATTAAAAGGTTTTGTTTTCATGTTTTGTAAGGGTAGAAAACAAGACAAATGTGTAAGGAAAAAGATAAGCCAAATCTTAGGAGGTTCACAATTTGTACCTCCAAATATGCTGCCAAATGGACTCCCTATGGCGGGAACAAATAAATCTAACTGGAGTGATAATGTAATAAAGTTAATATAACAGTTGTATCCTTGATTTCTAGTTAAATCTATTCTAAATATTATTTTTGGTTTTAAATTAAAAAGATTAGTATGATAATCTTTAAGTACCGTTCATAATTTTGATTTTTGGAGTATAATGTTCGCCAATTGCATAATTATTGAAGTTGATACTATAATGGTTGCGCCAATGTGATTTTACATCTTCTAACATTGCTTCCATAACACTATCTTTAATTTTTCCTTCTGCGCATATAGTGTTCCCCATTGGGGTCGCTGTAATTTCACCATCCTTAACGACAATCTGCCCATCCTTTATAGTATAAGCTGCCAATGAAAAAGCTTTTTCTATCGCATGGCCATCCATTTTCTTCGGATCTAAATTGTATATTGCAACATCTCCAATTGCTCCAATACCCAAATGACCTCGATCATTCATTCCAAGGCATTTGGCTGTTCCTGCTCGAGTAATAGTGCAAATTTCAAATAAATTCAATTCACGGTCAATATCTTTTAATTCAGTTTTTTCTGCTGCTTTTTTAGAACATTGATTTAAAAGAACATCATCTCGTGATTTCTTATCCATTAACCAACGAATAATTTGAGGATAAGAAGTAAATGGTCCTCCATTTGGATGATCAGTCGTCATAAAAACTTGCCATGGATTCTTAATAAGGAGCATAAGCTCTAATCCAACACACCATTGGATCGCATTAACGGCTACTTTAGGCTTGAAAAAATAAGGAACTATACCTGAACCGGACTCCCCTTCAACCTGGTCATTTATCCATTTCATTCCTGGTTTTGAGCCCCATCCACTCCTTCCTCCGAGTTTATGAAGGCTATACTGCCAAGGACCGTCTGCGGTCATTGTTGTAGTTGCCGCTTTCCCAAAAATAACTTGACCAGCATCAATAGTAATATGATCGTGTGAATTTAAATATTCAGCAATATCAGCGGCCCCAGATTCGAAGTCACCCCAATTAGTGCCTCCATATGCATTAAATTGGCAATGAGTCAAGTGAAAAGCAGATTTTCTTCCATTTTTTGGCTTAATCTTATCAACAGCTTTAAAAGTTTCAAGCGTATGTTCTTTATTCCCAGGATGTCCTAAATTATTAGCATGAACGTGAATCGTGTGTGGCAATTTTAGGATTTCATTAACTTTTGCTAAGCTTTCTAATATTTCTCTTGGTGTGACCTCGAAATGAAAAACTGTAGAATCAAGGCTATCAACATTTTTCCCCCATGCCCAATTTTCAACACCCCCAGGATTTACTATTTTTACGGCATATCCTTTGGTAACATTTAAGATCCAAGCGATATATGCTGCTAATTTTTCATAATCCTTCTTTTTGATAAACTCCATTACGAACCAATTATTTCCGAAAAGTGGAAAAGCAGCTTTGTCTATAATTGGTGTAACCATAAATTCTTCATGAGTATGTCTTGCTTTAAGCAATGGCATTGCAGGTTCAACAACAGTAGTATAACCTAATCTAGCATATCGATATCCAGTCGCCCATGTTGATGGTACCGACCAACCAGTTCCACTCCGCGTTAATTTAGTTTTTTTTTCGTTAAATTCTTCGAGTTTATCATCAGGACGAAAGGATCGCCCAGCATTTACTTTTGTTCCAGCAATATGTGAGTGAATATCAACTCCTCCTGGCATTACAACTAATCCAGAAGCATCAATAATTTTAGCATCTCCATTAACTTTTTCTACGATAACACCATCTTTAATATGAATCTCTTTCTTTTCACCATCTATATTATTTAATGGGTCATATACTAAACCGTTTTTTATTATTAAATCCTTCATTGTAATTTTCCTTGGTTATATCTATGAGCTTGATACTTTTTTGTAATCATTATCATTTAAAATAAATCCGATAATTTAAAGAATCTATTACTTTTATAAAATCTTATTATAAATTTTAGGTATATCGTTATAATGCTATTTAGAAGATTTTGAGGAGATAATATAATTGGTATTTAATGTTTAAACTTAAATAATAGTTCTTACATGTATATTTTAATTTGTAGAACAAAACTTTTAAGGGTTTTAGAAAGATAACACCTCCTTTCTAGCGAAAGTATATTTACTAGGTATTCAGTAATGATCAAAATTTTTATTGTCGACGATGATCAATCACTTCAAAGACTTTATAGTCTAATCTTAAAGGAAGCTGGTTTTAAGATTATAGCTACTGCAATCAATGGAAAAGATGCTGTTGAGAAATATACCAGTTTAGAAACGAAACCAGACATAGTTCTAATGGATCATCGAATGCCCATAATGAATGGGCTAGATGCTATGAAGGAGATTTTAAAAATGAATAGAAATGAAAAAATTGTTTTCGCAAGTGCTGATGTTAGTGTCAAAAAGAAAGCTCAATCTTTAGGAGCATGTGCTTTTCTTGATAAACCATTTAAGATGCAAAATTTGCTTATAACTATTCAAAATATTGTTGAAAAATTAATCATTAAACACTAATTTTATCCCTAAAATAATCATCCTTATTTATTGATAAAAAAAAAGAATAGATCAAAATGAAGCAAAAAACCAATGTTATTCACATATTGTAGTGCTTAATATATATTTTAAATAAATAAACAAAATATACATTGAATTTTCTTAATATAGGTTAATCTTATATACATAGATTAATCTATTTAATAATAAAAATTAAATTATAAATAAAAAATAAAAGTGTAAAAATTATGGGTGCTGGAAAAATTTTCTGTATTCTTGGAGGAATTGTGACACTCTTAGCTACGTTTCTCTTTTCTTTTATGGGTGGTCCCGGAGCTTCCTTATATTACATTGGATTCTTAATGAATCTAGGGTATTGGTTTGGAACTGGAGAGGTGCTAATAATAGTTATGTGCGTTGTATTCCTAATATTTATGTTCGCAGGAGTGTTTATCTTAGCAGGTTTAAAAGTACGAGCATTAGCCATTTTAGGATCTATCTTTGCAATTCTATTGGGTCTATATCTTGTTTTATCTCTATACGGAGTTTTACCAATCGAAGTAAGTCAATTCGTATTATTATTTGCGAATATTAATCTAGTTGAAGGAATTATACCCGTTAACCTAGTCCTTGGAAATGTATCAATTGGAACATATCTCATGATTGGTGGAGGAGTTCTAGGTTTAATTGGTGGAATAATGGGGCCAGACGACTTTTAAATTAAAATTTTATTTTTTTTTTCTTTTACAATTTTTAATTATATCTTAAAATTGAATTTTTTCAATATCTTCTTTGGAATTGATATTAATAAATGATAATAATTGATGATCTATTGGTTGAATTGATTTTTCTATCGAAATGTAGTTAATATTCCAAGCTTTATCTATTAATTTAACTAATTTATAGGCTTTAATTTTTATATTTTCTTTATTTTTAATATACAATAAATTATTTTTTTTTTTCTATTTTTCTACTTTCAAAGTTAAAAAGATGATTTTAACCTTATTTTAATCATTTCTAACTCTGATTGTTCATTAATATTAAAAAAAGAGAGCATTTGTGGATCTAAAGGTCGAATTGAATTTTCTATAGAGATGATTTTAATTCTCCAGTCCCTTGATAAGATGTTTGTTAATTTTAAATTTTTAATTTTCAGTATATCAATGGATCTTTTAAATCCTTTGCTGATTGGATAAACAGCTAAAAGTGGCTCAAATAATCCATTATTCCATTGAGATATACAACAATCATAATCTTTAGATTCTTCTATTAACAATTCGAGTACAGATTTTTGAATTAAAGGAATATCACAAGGTAATACTAAAGTTTTTTCATATCCCAATTTATTTAATTCTTTAAAAGCAGAATATAAACCTATCATGGGGCTTTTTATATTCTTGTCATCTATAAGAGAATAATCATCTATTACGAAAGCCATTATGTTCCTAATATCAATTCTATCTAAATATTTTTGAACTTGTTCATGAGAATGAGCTACTAAAAAAATATCAAAATTAAGTTTTATTAATGTTTCAAGTTCATATGATATTAAAGGTTTGCCGAAAATCTGAAAAAGACCTTTATCACTCCCAAAACGAGTACTTTTTCCACCAATTAATATTGTAATAGCAAGATATTTAGCTTTATTCCTTATCTTTGACACTTTATTCAAGGAAATATTTAATATTCTATTAGACTAATAAATAAAAATTATAAATGATTTAAATTAATTGAAGATAATTAAATTATTTCTCTCAAATTACTAAATATGATGCTTCTTAAAGAGAAAGGACAAAATATGAGGGAAAAACTACGAGAGAATTGCGCTATTTTTGGAATAACATGTAATGATGTTGGTTATTCTGTGACGAATCTATTATATCGAGGATTAATTGCTTTACAACATCGTGGACAGGAATCTACAGGAATCTCCATTTTAAAAACTGGGGGCAAAATCTTTACTTACAAAAAAGATGGATTAGTTTCGAAAGTATTAGAAGAAAAGATAATCTCTCAATATTGGGGAAATGTAGGCATAGGACATAACAGATATGCAACAACTGGGGCAGTTGGATTTACATCCTCTCTCTACATGCAACCTTTTCATTTTAAAAACAATGAAATTGAATTTTCTATGGCTTTTAATGGAACTATCGCTAATTTTGATGAAATTAAAAAAAGAATGGACGAATTAGGGCGTATCTTTATTACCGATACTGATACTGAGGTTTTAGCACATTTAATTGGATCTATTGCTTTAGGAACTGAAAATTGGCCTGAAATATTAAAACTCACGAGTAATTTATTAGATGGCTCTTATTCTTTAATATTAATGACATCTAAAGGAGAAATCCTCGCAATGAGAGATCCTTTAGGATATAAACCTTTATGTATTGGGGAATTAAAATCTGAGCAAAGAAATCTGTATTTTGTAGCGTCTGAATCATGTGCTATCGATGCTGTAGGAGGTCACTTTTTAAGGGATGTAAAACCTGGTGAAATTGTACATCTAAGTCTCCAAAAAGATATTCATTCAGAATTGTTAATTAAGGCAAATAGAACAGCCATATGTCAATTTGAATATGTATATTTCGCCCGACCAGATTCTATTATTGATGGAGTTTCAGTTGCAGAAGCAAGATTAAGATTAGGAATGAGTTTAGCTAGAAACGATCCCATACTAGATAATCTCGAAATTAGAGAAAATGCTATAGTGGTTCCAGTCCCAGATTCTGGGAGAAGCGTAGCGGTGGGTTATGCTAAGGAGGCTAAACTTCCTTATTTAGAAGGATTAATGAAAAATCGATATGTCCATAGAACATTTATTATGCCTGGAGATAAAAAACGTAAAATTGCTGTTAAAGAAAAATTAAATCCCATAAAAAGTGTGGTCAATGGAAAGGATGTTATTCTTTTAGATGATTCAATTGTAAGAGGAACTACAACGCAACAAATTGTATCATTGTTGAGAGAGAAAGGAGGTGCCAAGCGAGTTCATTTACGTGTAAGTTGTCCTCCTATTATTAGTCCCTGTTATATGGGTATTGACTTTCCTACGAAAAATGAACTAATTGCTGGCAGATTTCAAAATCTTTTCGGTGAAAATTATGTAGAAGAGATTAAAAAGAAAATTGGACCGGATACATTATTATACCAAACAATTGATGATTTAACTCAAGCTATTGGAAAAAGCAAGTACGAATTATGTTTAGCATGTTTAACAGGTGAATATCAACTG
This sequence comes from Promethearchaeota archaeon, assembly GCA_016839915.1. Lineage (GTDB taxonomy): Archaea > Asgardarchaeota > Lokiarchaeia > Sigyniarchaeales > SOKP01 > Loki-b32. The sequence continues at coordinate 481 of JAEOTH010000147.1, read as the reverse complement.
AAATCTGTACAAAAGCTAGCAGAATTAGAACAATCTATTGTTAAGAGTAGAACTTGAGTTTAATTTAAATTTTATTCTATACCATTCCAACAATATGTACATATCTTTTCTTTTGGTAATCCAATAGCTTTAATTAAGTCTTCAAGTCTCTGATATCGTAAAGTTGTTAATTGTAATTTTTTGCAAATGACTTCAACCATCGCTTTGTATTTATCAGATTCTGGATCGGTATATTCTGCAGGATCCTCGATATTCTTTCCAATTAGTTCTTTTATAGCCCATCGTCCAGCTAAATCCAATTCAGAACGAGATCGAGAGAAGTTTAGAAATTTACAACTATAAACAAGTGGAGGACATGCAGGTCTCATATGCACTTCCTTAGCTCCATATTCATATAATCGTTGAATTGTTTTTCGAAGTTGAGTACCCCTCACAATTGAATCTTCACAAAATAATAAACGTTTGTTATCAATAAGATCTT
>JAEOTH010000146.1 GCA_016839915.1 Promethearchaeota archaeon | reverse complement strand
GAATTAAAGAAAAAGGAAAGCTCCATCGGGAATGTACTCTCTTGGGTTGGAAAGAATTTTAAATTTATACTCGTTCCAGGGTCAGTGGACGAAGAATTAACAAACAAGGTATATCAGTATGAAAAAACCCGAAGTAAGAGAAAAATGATTCGAAGATTTAAATCAACACTCACAATTCTAGGAATAGTTTTAATCCTAGTGGTTGTGACATTTGCTGTATTCCCATCTTGGATTTCTCCCTACCCTTTCGAGATCGCAAATGGACTTTGGTCTAACTCTTGGTCTGCCCCATCTGCCACTCATCCTTTAGGAACAGGCAAATTTGGGCGCGATGTTTTAGCAAGAATGATATACGGAGCAAGAACTTCTATAACTGTTGCTTTACCTGCTATTGTTTTTGCCGTAGTTTTAGGTGTAATCTTTGGCGTAATCGCAGCATATTATGGGGGGTGGGTTGATACCGTTATCATGAGAATTACAGATATTCTTCTAGCATTTCCAGGGTTGATTCTTGCAGCAGTTTTTATTGCTATTATGGGTATGCAAATTGAAAACATAATGCTTTCAATTGGTATTTTAGGAGTACCGTTTTATGCTCGTTTAATTAGGGGGAATGTACTGCAAGCAAAATCTCTGCCGTACGTAGAAGCAGCAAGAGTATCAGGCTCGGGAAATTGGAGAATTATGTTTCGACATATACTTCCTAATTGCATTCAACCAGTAATAATTGCCTTTACTTTTAATGTAGGGGGGATAATTTTGAGTCTAGCAGGGTTAGCCTTTTTAGGATTTAATGATCCAAGCCTGATCGGATGGGGAAGTGATCTTGCTGAAGCGAGATTATTTTTGCAAACAGCACCATGGGCGTCCATTTGGCCTGGTTTTATGATACTACTCACAGTATTGGGTTTTATGTTGTTAGGAGACGGGCTGAGAGATGCTTTAGACCCTAGATTGAAAAACCTCTAATTTTTCTTCTTATATTTTTTTATTATAGGCGTTTTGTTTGCATATTTTCATTTATACATATAACTCAATTCTTAAGAAAAATTTTACTTGTTTTTATATCCAATATTAGAAGCCTTATTGCAATTAGATTATTTGAAATTTCAAGGTAATCCAATTCAACAAAAATATTATGAAAAAGGGAATAGAGTGAAACAAATTCTTGGGAAGAAAAGAGTAATTATTTTTATCGACCATGCAAATGTTTTTCACAACATCGATAGATTGAACATAAGAATCAATTACATAAAACTAAAAGATATTTTCATTCAAAAGCATCACCTAGTAGGAATTTTTATGTATATGGGAATCCCCGATAAAATTTTGCCAAAGAAACTCAATTTTTTAAAATATTTGAAAGCTCAAGGATTTGTCATCCAACCGAAACCTATAACTGTCTCCCCAACTGGGATAAAAAAACAAAAAGGAGTAGATATATTTATATATAAAGATATTGTAGAATTAGCTGAAGATGATACCTATGATAAAGCAATACTAGTAAGTGGAGACTCAGATTTTCTAGATGTTGTACGAAAATTAAATGAATTGAGAAAAGAAATTGAAATTTGGAGTTTTAAGAAATCTATTTCACGGGCTTTAATAGATGAAGCTGGACAGGAAAATGTATATTATATTGACAACATTTTAGATGAAATTAGATATTAGAATACAGAAAAAGTTATGAGTTTAAAAATAAAAATAAAGAATTATAATTGTTTTTAAAGTACAATTCTCCTACTTGAGAGAATGTGAGAAGAATTTCTAATTAAATCATTCGCTAATCTCATTTCCCTTCGAAAAAACTCTTCTCAAAAATTCTCTCTTTTTATGAGGATTAAATGCTGTAAATTTTAAAAATTAAAAATTGGACTATTCAAAAAATATTAACAAAGTATTTTTATTTCTTAATATAATAAATTCTACTATCAAAACTTTAGTTAATGATAGATATGAGTGAAGATAAATATAAACATAGATATTATTATAAAGAGACTTATGAAGCTGCTATTGGGACTTTTGCTGTTGCTATAGTTTTTCTTTTTGTTGCAGTCTTATCTTTATTTTTTAGAGCTTTTAATATTGATTTCATTGGACTTGCCCATTGGGGATTTTGGCTCTTTATTCCTGCTTTTTTTATTTTTATTGGTGGATTTGAACAACTTTATAGAAATTATAAATATAAGCAGATTGTAAAGAATGCTTTAGTCCAAAGAAACTTTCAAGGGACATATAAACTTGAACATATTGCATTGGAAATAGGAATGAAACCTGCAGTATTACTTCGTGTGTTATTAGATCTAAGAAATAAAGGAATAGTTAAGTATAGTTTTGATGCTGAGACAGGACAAATTATCTTAGGTCAGACAATAACTTACTCTCTTGCGACTGAATATATTCCACCTCCTAAAAAGATAGATGAGCCTTTACAGACAGAAGGAAAAAACTACTGTGTTTACTGTGGTCATAAATTAGAAGCAACTGGAAATTTCTGCCCAAATTGTGGATCTAACCTCTAAAATCTTATTACTTTTTTCTTTATTTTTCTTTTTTCTTTATATTTTGGTTCATTAAAAAAGCATTTTACTTAATTTAATCATATCCCATTTTACAATATTTAATTAATTTAATGTAATTGATCGTTATCTGCAAATGTAAGAATATTTTTTATTTCTTTGTCAAATGGATAAATCAGCATTCAAGACTTAAAATGCAGATCTAATAAATATAAATCTTTTCTCTATTCAAATTTCTACTAAATTCAGAGAGGCTTTTTTTTTAAATACCTGATCGATTTTACTTATAACAAATTGAAATTTCTCCGAGATGAAGTATAATTTCAAAAGGCTTTATCAAAAAAGATCTCTCTGGTATCTCTTTTGAGAAAAATCCAGATTTAAGGAAATCGAATCATTTTAATCAAAATGATTATCAGATTCTAAACGATAATGGTATTTCTAATCTTGCTTCGGAGTTATTTAATCACATTAATTCAAAAGAGTCATTTAACTATATTTCAGATTTATTGATTTCCTCTCTCAGTGAGTATAAAAAGAAATTTCTGATTGAGAAAAGCATCCTAAATAAAGAATCATCTTTTAACTTAATTAATAATAATGAAATTAAAAGCCCGCAATATGATTTCGACAACTCAAAAAATGAATACCTTGCTATTTCAAATGATATCCATGCAATATTGTCAGATTGCTCGGAGTTTTCTAACTCTCAAAAACTTGATTTTTGCAATAATCAAAGATATTTTATGAAATTATATTTGAAAGCGCTCTTAATGAAACT
>JAEOTH010000145.1 GCA_016839915.1 Promethearchaeota archaeon | reverse complement strand
ATCTCATCTATTGGTTTTTTCAAGATTTCCGATATTTTAAAAGATATCGTCAAGGATGGATTATATGAACCCCGCTCTAAGTAGTATATTGTCTGGCGAGAAACCCCTACAAGCTTAGCTAATTCTATCTGGGACAATTCTAATTCCTCCCTGAATTGCTTTATTCTTGAAACGATTTGTTTCTTAAATTTCAACCGTTCTCACCAACCATTTACTCTTTTTAGAGTTAAAATCATCATCATAATAATAATAAAAAAAAAATGAATTTTACACCAATTTAAACAAATCTTCTATTTTACACTGTAATACTCCCGCAATTCTATACGCTAACGCTAAACTTGGGTTATATCGGCCTTCTTCTAAGTAATTTATGGTTTGTATTGGAACACCCACTTTTTCAGCTAAACCAGCAACTGATATATTAGCATTTTCTCTTTTCTCTTTTATAGTCGTTTGTAAATGTTCACCTTCTCGCATTTTCGAAAGAATATAACTAATGAAGTTGTCAAAAGCTAATTCTTCAGGTTTGAAAATTTTGTCTTCTAAACCACTAGGTATTGCAGAATATTTGGCTAATCTTTCTTTAATCTTTTCCTCGATGATATTGGGATCTATTAATCCCGGAATGTAACCTTCTGGGCGAATATGACCGCGGCCGCCTCCACCAGCTGTACCGCTAGCACCGGCAGTCTCAACTTTTACAGTATATGTTTTAAACATTCTATCAAAGACTCCATTAGTTATATTTATGTTTTGAATTCTGCTATGCGGGATAGTAGCTCTCACTCTATTAAAAACTCCATGTTGAATTACAAGATCACTATCTAATACCTCAAAAGAAAACATCTTTACATATCGATAAAAATACCAGATTGTACACAATAACACGACTATAAATGGTATTACTATAGAATAAAGAAGTATCCATAAAATCCAGTCAAATTGGAATTTTGGTTCGAAAACGTACAATAACCAAAACGTTATAATCATCCAAGATGCATAAAACAAAAGATAACCAATAATAGTTTTTAAAATTTGTTTCTTCGCATAGTTACGAGAGATCCTTCCTATGTACGTTAGATCACGTTTACTCATTTTATTTACCCTCCATTTTTATATTATTTTTTAATTTATGTAAACTTTAATTGTACTAAAATTTTGATATTTTAAATCTTGAAACATAATATTTTGAGAATTAGTTTCATTATGTAATATTTATTTACATTCGTATTTAAATCTATCTATAAACATTCGAAAATTACTATAAAAGGGTATAAGTATATATTTTAATCAATGTTAAGTAAACTTTACAATATTTTCAATCGAAAAATATCAGTTCATTACATTTTTTTGATTAATTAGTTTAGTTCTAAATAATGTTCAAAAAATTAAGATTTCACATATAAATCTTTTGATCTCGATACTAGATTTGTTCAGTAAATTTTGAAATAGAGGAATATTGTTCACTTTTTTCATACATCTTCTCATTAGATATTGCCTTCTTTTATGTCGTCACATAATTTTCTTAAGTGGGAAAAAGATGGGGTAAGTTTAAATAGTTAGAATAGTTATTATAATTAATATATAATGAAAATTAATAGATCGTTCAGAGGTATTGATTAAAAGTTGAACAAAAAATATTTGGACAAATTCCCTTGTGGCGTTAAACACAATTTTAATAGTGGAGTTATCATTGATAGTGATGATCGGAAAAACTATAATTGGAATTGTGTATCCTGTGAGGTGAAGGAAACTATTCTTTCTAAGGAAGATTTAAAAGATTTTAGACTTAATGGAAAAGTACATTGTCCTCTATTAACTTATGAATAAAAAATCCTTTTTAGTTGTTTTATTTTCACTTTTTTTAAATTTAACCAATAGAGCGATTGAAAAACCCTTTTTGTTCTATTTCACTTAATAAACTTCAAAGCACTTTTTTTCAGTAAATATTTAATATCTCTGTAATTCATTCTAAACATTATATAAAAGTGAAGAAGATTTTCATTACATATTTGTCAATTTTTATACTAGGTTAATTGAAATACTGAATCTTAGGATAATATATGAAGAGAATAAAGAGCATTGATACAATTCGTGGCTGGTGTATAGCTATGATGATTTTTGGACATATGCTTTCTTGGTGGGTTAGACCTGAAGATTATTGGTTAACCTCATTTATTCATGGTGTTATAGGTGATATTGCAGCTGGTGGATTTCTATTTGTTTCAGGATTTAGTGCAGTAATATCTCTCAGGAGTAGACTTACTAAAGCCGAAAATTCAGATTTAATTAATAAGAACCAAGTTAAAAATGAATATCTATTTCGAGCTTTACTTATATTAATTGTATCTCTAATATATAATAGCGCAACTGCAATTGGGACATTAGATCCTTCAAATATCTGGAAATGGTTTATACCACTTACAATTGCAATGTCACTATTAATCGGATATCCACTTTTAAAAACTTCAAAATCATTCAGATTAATAATCGCAGTTATAATTTGGGTTGCTCATTATTATATTCTTTCATTTTTCTTGCCATATCAAGGTCAAGTTAATGTTTTTGGGATTTTATTTTATATATTATATAATGGCGTAGGACTACATCCCATTCTTAACTATATCAGTTTTTTTATTATTGGAACCGTTATAGGAGATGTCATGTTTGAAATATTTCTTAGAAATGATCAAAAAGAGAGAAGGAAGGAATTAAAAAACAGATTTTGGTTTCCACTATTAATAATGGGACCAATTTTAATATTAATTGGCGTTTTCTTTTCCTTCCCTAATTTTTTAAAGCATGGGACATTTTCAGCAATGATATACGTTACGGGTGTTTTATTAACTTCATTTTCAATATTATTTGCCTTTGAAGAATTTAAAGTTTTTAAAGCAGAAAAAAATTATAGATTTTTCTATTTTTACTCATTCTATTCTTTAACAATCTATTTTTCTCATAATATCATTTATTTTATTTTTTTAAAGCAATTAAATACATTTACTATTTGGATCGCCGTAATAGGGACATTTACCTTGTTAACTCTATTAATTCGAGTTGTGTATAAAAAGTATCATACAAAATTTTCTCTCAAGGTACAAATAGCGAAGTTATCATCAGGTATACTTAAAAAGATTGAAGTTAAAAAGAATAAGATAAAACCTATTGTTGTTAACAACTAAATTGTAATATCTTCATAACAACATAGCTTTAAAGAATTTTGGACTTAAAGTTATTTTTGAAAGAGTAGAGAGTTTACCAAACCATTTTTCTCCAACATATCTATCGTTACTTGTATTATGCTTAGAAAGATCGTGGTTTATGTATGCTTCATAAATATATTTTCTAGCCAATTTATTTTCATTTAGCAATTCTGTATATAAGCGCCATAAAGATTTCACATGAGAACCCTCATTATATATAAGGTATTCTAACGAATTTCCATTTTTGAAATATGAAAAAAGGATACGTTTAACTTCCTTATCATATTTTTGTAATTCTAGCTGACTAAAAATGCAATTTTTTTCAAGTAATGGTTTTAGAGTATTTGTTGCGATATCAGCACACGCAACTCCCGACAACATTCCTTCATAGAAAAAAGCAGTGACAATTCCTGCAGCTTCACCAAGCACAAGAACCCGATCACGGGAGAAACTTTTAATAGGATGTTTGGATATTTCCCCAATAACTGCAGTTTTTAAATCGTATTTCAGTCCATCTACAATGGGTTGAATGTGTTTATAATTTTTTAAAATCCGATCAAGTTTATCAAGAATTTCTTGCTTCGATTCATTTTTTTTACCTAAAAATCCAGTTGCGATTCTCTCTTTACCTTTATTAAAATAGAAAGGCCCATTTGTTGAGATCTTGGGATTTATGTGAAATACATAATTATATTCTAAATTTTCATTTATTTTATCTTCATTTCCAAATAAATGAATTAATGCTCCAGTGTAATGATCAGGTATATCAAATCCTAAAGATTGTTGTAGATCAAAACCTCGTGAACCAGTCGCGAGAGCTAATAGTTTTGTATTATAGGATTCTCCTTTATTATTAATTAATTCCAAATAATCACTGTGCCTATTAATTTTGGAAATTCTCTCATTTGAATTGAATGTACCTCCTTGTTGTTCAAATTGATTAATAAGCTCTCGTAATAGGTTCTCGGTATAACAAATGTTTCCCAAAGGTTCTCCAAATTCAGTGGAATCAATAACACCATTAAACTGATCGCTCATATAATTAGATTTAGTGTGAAGGCAAGGAAAGATACCATTATCATCCCAATCGATTTCTTCCTTGATAAAAGGGTGATTATGTTCGGGAAACACATTTGTTCTTATAGGGATTTCTTTTTTATAATCTTGGGCTTCAATTAGGAGTGTTTTAGCATATTTCGAAATTTTGGTAGCAAATGTTGCACCGGCAATTCCTGCACCAATTATTAGAACATCGTACATAGATAAACAAATCTCTTGAAAGGTTTTAAATTATTTGTTATAATCTTCCTATTGTTTTTAATTTTTAGTTGGAAAGTTTTTATAAGGGTGTCTTTCTACAATAACATGAATAAAAATTTTTTATAATTTAATAAAAAAAAAGATTAATTTAAAGGTGGTAAATTATAGGATTAAGATTAGCTTCGGGACTTGCTATAACTTCCTTATTTGCTTTGATATATGCAGTAATTTTTGTGATTGGCGTCTGGTTTTTACCCTCAACTATATGGGGTTTGCTGATCATGGTCGCAATTACTGTTTTAATGGTTCTCTTCCAATATGGAATATCTCCTTATATCGTACAATGGTTATACAAAATAGATTGGATTCCCTATGAACAATTTGCTGCGGAATACCCTCACTTGGCGAATTCTCTTGATAAAGTAGTTGCCTATAATAATATAAAGATCCCACGTCTCGGTATAATACATGATCTCAACCCAAATGCATTCACATTTGGACATACTAAAAATAACGCGAGAGTTGTACTCACTGACGGAATTTTGCACTACTTAAATGAAAAAGAGCAAAATGCTGTATTTTCACATGAATTAGGACATGTAGTTCATTCAGATTTTATATTGATGACTGTTGTTTTTGCTATTCCATTATTACTATTAACAGTTGCTCGATGGGCATACTATGCGAGTTTGTTCTCCAGAAGTAGCCGTGATAGTGATGAAGCAAGTTATTTAAGATTAGCATTAATTGCGATTGCCGTCTTATCATACATTAGCTATTATCTGAGTTATTTAATATCCCTTATAATTAGTAGAATAAGAGAGTATTATGCCGATGAGCATAGTGCAGAAGTTTTAGAAAATCCAAATGCTTTAGCCACAGGACTTGTCAAAATAGCTTATGGCTTATTAGTTGATGGAAGTATTGAAGAAAGAAAGAAATCGCGAGTACGAGGACTCCGAGGATTAGGGATATTTGATCCAAGTACCGCGAAAGGATTAGGAGTTATAAGTGTTGGAAGCACACAAGTTCTATCTATGGAATTGATTCAAAAAGCTGCTGCATGGGATCTATATAATCCTTGGGCTAAATATTACCAAGTGTTCTCAACTCATCCATTACCAGCAAAGAGAATATTGCGCTTGAACATGTTATGCGATATCTATGGTATTAAACCTGAGATTGATTTCTCTGATGCTAAAAGATTAAAGGAGGAACAAGCAGGGAAAACTTTGTGGGATCAATTTTTATGGGATATTTTCATAAAAACACTTCCTACGCTTGTTTTCATTGTCTTATTAGGTTTAACAATTGTATGGATATTTGATTTAGCTTTTGTGGGCTTTAATGTTCCTTTTCTCGCTCCAGTGTATGCAAACATGTGGCTTGTATGGGCGATCGGATTCTACATTATAGGATTTATGTCAATTCTCAAGACAGGATATATGTATAAAGGTGGTTTTGAAGATAAAAAGGTAGTGGACCTTGTAACTCAAGTGAAAGTTTCTCCAATCAGAACAATTCCTGCAATTATAGAGGGAAAGATTGTTGGTAAAGGAATTCCTGGTTATTACTTTAGCGAAGACATGTACTTTCAAGATGAT
>JAEOTH010000144.1 GCA_016839915.1 Promethearchaeota archaeon | reverse complement strand
TACCACAACCTATACATTTTTCTTTATTAATTGAGAACACTAATGGAACTGCTTGAGGAAATTTTACAGATATTGCTGCTTTGTTAGAAAGCTTTTCATTAAAAAAATCTATAGCCTCTATAGGACATTGTTGAGCACATAAGCCGCACCCAGTACATTTAGTCTGATCCAAACGGAGTGTTGTTTGAGTTAAATCAACATTAAAATTACCTGGAACGCCTTCGATTTTTTCAATTGAGGAATTAATTAAAATATCGATATTTTCATGTCGACCAGTTTCCACCAATTTCGGGGCAAGTATACATATTGCACAGTCATTAGTTGGAAATGTTTTATCTAATTGAGACATTACGCCTCCAATACTAGTTGTCGATTCTGCAAGATATACTTTATAGCCTGAATCTGCTAAATCTATAGAAGTTTGAATACCTGCAATTCCACCACCAATAACTAGTACAGCTCCGACTTTCTCCATTACTCCTCCTCAACATTTTGATCAGGTTCTATTATTTTTATCAAATCTACTAAAAACTCTGAAAAATCTAAAATTTCAATAGAAGAAAAATCATCATAGTCTTTTTTTAGGCAATTTAAATGCATTCGGCATTTGGGGCATGCTGTAATCATTTTTGTTCCAACGGCTTTAGCTTCTAAAAGACGTTTATATCGTAGAGCTTTAGACCGCTCATTGCAATTAACCCAGGAATTTACTCCACAACAATATGAATTTTCTTTATTATGTTCCATTTCTTTAAAATTATAACCAATATTCTTCAAAAATTTAAAGATTTCTCGGACTTTCTCAACTATTTTATTATCTTTTGGCAAAAATCTGCTTAACCTACAAGGGTCATGATACGTAAAAGGAATAACCACACTAGAATCATTAGGATTTTTAAATTGAACTTTTCCCTGCTTCCATTTATCATAGATATATTCAATTATATGTTTGACTTCAAATTTTTCACTAAAATCTTCAAATAGTTTTGGATAATCAATTTTAAAGGTTCTATAGCATTCAGCACATGCTGTAACTATTTGTGTGATTCCTGTTTTATCAAACAGTTTAATATTTTTTTTTGCTAATTCAATAAAGCTTTCGAATTTTGCTTGTCCCCAATATAAATCATGACCACAGCATATCTCATCTTTTAGAATAACTACTGGATCTTTTTCTAATCGACAAATAATCTTAAGTGTGCTTTCTGCTATAGACATTGAATCTTGAAATTCATAGTTAAAGAAAGGTAAACATCCTACATAATATAAAATATTTCCTCTATCTGAAATATTACAACCTTTTGGAATCCAATCTAAAGGTCTCTCAATTTTAAAATTATCTTGACTCATCATTTCTGACATCAAAGGATAAATACCTTTATGAGCAATAGAACGCTCAGGATTTTGAATATCTTTTAACCGCATTTTATACCTGGCAATTCTAACAATATCAGCAAAATTAATATCTTTAGGACAATTTTGTAAGCAACTATTACACATTAAACAGTCCCATAACACCCCACTATTGAGTATCTCATCTTCAAAACCTTCTAATATTGTTTGAATAATTCTACTAGGTGTAAATTTTTGAACTTTACTGACTTGACATACACCTGAGCAACGGGCACATTGATAACATTTTTTTAATAAATTACTTAAATCGGGCTCGAATATTTTTTTCAAATATTCATAATTGTCATCTGAATCTAGTTTTAATTTTTTTCGCTTTTCGCTTTCAGTTATGGTTGTCACTCCTCTCTTTTTCTTTTTTTAATTCAATTGGTTTACAATTTTTTCTCTTAGTACCAGCAATTCTTTCTAATAAGGGTTGCCCTGGTTTAACCTCCTCCAAGCTTTTTGATTCTATTAATCCTGCTTTAATAACGTCTTTATAGAGCTTTTCACCCTTTTTATTTCGCGTAATTACTGTAGACCACCCACTAGGGGACCCGATTGATCCTACAGAAATATCAGCGTAATCGGAAGTTAAGTCTTCGCAATAATGACAATTATGGCGAGCGAAAGATTTAACTTCATTTAAGGGTACTTTTAAATCTTCACCCGAATCTAAGTAAATGATAAATTTCCCACCACTTATATCCATTTTAGTAACTTTATTAAAATCTGTTTTAAACTTTTCATTAATTAAGTTAAGGACACCCTCATAAGGAAAAGATTCCATACAAAAAAGCCCTATTCTATATTTAATATTTTTGAAAAATGGTAGTCCACTCGGAAATAAAGCACCTTTTTCTAAAGCATTCATCATACAAGGAACGCCTACAACTGCAATGTTTTCATACTTTTTTGTTTCAGCTATAATACTTAAAGTTGAGCCATTAGCGTATTTAGTGCCGCTTGTTTTGTAAAGATCTTTAATATCTTCTATTATCACTGGCTCTGGTTTCCATAATTCCTTCGAATGTTGTACTGCTACAATCGCATCAACTAATTTATTCTTAAGCAAGTATTCAAGCAAAGAGGTAACAATCCCTCCATCTTGTCTTACTTTTTTAATATCATCCTTAGTGGTGCTCGCAGAATAGGTATTTACATAACCATTAATTTTTTCTGAGAACTTTAAGGATTTATCAAGCTTATTTATATTTTTGCCCGCTTGTTCGATTGAAAATGATCTCGGGCAAACTGAATAACATAAACCACATTTCATGCAAATTTCATCATCTATCTCCAAAGTATCTGCTGTCACTGTAATGGCATTAACGGGACAAATTGATGAGCACCAACCACATTGACAGCATACTTCAGAATCAAACACAATAGAAACTGGTTCAAAAAAATGTTCAATAAAATCATCGGGGAGATTTTTAACTTGATATCGATAAAAATATTCTTTTTCTTCAACTTCTTTCTCTTCACCCTTTATTTTCTTGATAACAGTCTTAGTTTTTATTTCGACAAGTTCTTCAACATATCCCTGTTCTTTAAGATAAATTACATCACGAATTACATTTTCTAGGGGAAAATCTTTTAAAACTTTAGCAATTTCCTCTAAAAATAACGGTTCTTTACCTTT
>JAEOTH010000143.1 GCA_016839915.1 Promethearchaeota archaeon | reverse complement strand
GAAAATATTTAGCAGAGCATCCAGATGAAATAGGTCCAAGAAAATATTTAGGACTAGCTCGTCAGGAGTTCATTAATATGATAAAACAAAAAAATAGAGATGTTTTAGGATCAGCAGATCAAGCAAATTATATTTAAGAAAAAAACATTTACCCTTTTTCAATGACTATTCCTGTACCACCTTTAGGATATTGAAATTGAATTGCACCAGCATCACATACTTGATAACAAGCAGCACATTCTAAGCATTTTGATTGATATCCGTCAATAATACAGATTTTTCCTTCTCGTCTTCGCCATAAATTCATAACGCATATAATTAAGCAACGTTCACAGTTATTACATTTATTATGATCTATCGAAATGAAGTTCCCTGTGCCTAAAATTCGTTTAGTTAAGCCTTCTAATTCTATATTCATTTTTGTTAAACACCTTTTTTTTTCTTTTTCTGTGGTAACATATCCAAAAGTTTAGGTAGCACTTTCATAATCTTCTTAGGATCCATTAATTTATCTAAATCATCTTCAAAAACCTTTGTTAATAGGGGAAATACATATGCCATTATAAAAGGCGTCGCTTTAGGCATATATGACTTTACATGACTTATTATTTGACGTACTCTTAATGCATGAGGTTGTGACCAATCGAATATACCTCCAATGATTTCCATTATCATTGGTACAAACCAAGACATAGTTTCTTTTGGGCTAAATGGTAGAGCTTTCCAAATATTATATAACTCAAACCCAGCCTCAAACTCTTTTCCAATACTAGTTTGTTGCCACTTCTCATCAAATTTTTGGAGTGTTGATTTGGATACATCTTCAGATGATACTATTTCAGAAGCTACTTCTGCAGCAATCTTTCCCGTAACCATGGCTGGATATATTCCCTCGGCCTCTAGAGGACATGGAAAACCACCAGCATCTCCAATTAATATAACACCATCAGTATGTGTATTATTAGGATAATCTAACCATGGGAGAAGATGGGCTTGAAGTTCACGTGGTTTAGCATCAAGTATTTTTAACAATCTTTGATAATATTTTAGATTAATAACACGATTTAAATAATATAATGGATTCCGATCCCACCAATTCATCCAATTCGCTAATCCTTGATGGAACCCATCATTAAAAAAGACTTGGTACGATGATGGAAATGTTGAGCCCCACCAGATACCTAAGGTCTCATCACCCATAATATCATCAATTTTTTCTGGTGCTGCTTGAAAATCATATTGAGGTACTAAAGTAACTTGATTTTGAACCCATTTATTCCTCAATCCCGATTTTTGTGCTACAACTGAAATGACTCCATCTGCTCCAATAACAATTGGAGCACTATATTTTTCTCCTTTTTCGTCAATCACACCATATACTCTACCATCCTCTTTTAATAAGTCCACAATTAACGTTGAAGTCTTTAATTCAGCACCTGCATCAGTTGCAAATTTAGCAATCCATGGGTCAAACTCACTACGATAAACATTCATTGTAATCCAAGATTTTGCAGGTTCATAGGAAACAGATTCGGTAGGTCGAGCCATAATATAACCAGCTACAATATCATCCTTATTTATAAAATAATTACGTGAGGCAGCTCCAGCTCTCATTGAAGGACACTTGTCAGGAGTTAAATTTTTCATAAGTTCAGGAAAATCTCTAAACATTCGAGGTCCTAATCCACATCCGGAAGAATTCTTTTCACCCGGTTTACGACCACGTTCAAAAAAAATTGTCTTTAATCCATTTTCAGCAGCGATCTTAGCTGCTACTGATCCTCCAGGCCCAGCCCCAACTACTATAAGATCATAACTTTTCATGTGAATTTCCTTTTCAAACTTTTATTAGAACATATATTGGATATTCTATTAATTAAAGTTTTATTTTTTTTTGGAAAGCAAATATCTTAATAGATGGAAATATTTTTTAGAAGAAAGAATTTTCTTTCTTACTTTTTTTATTATGAGTGAAGAACAGCTTTTTAAAGAATTAACTAAGATATGTGGTTTAAGAAGGCTTTCAAATGAACCTAAAATATTAGAAGAATATTCAAAAGATTTAAGTTTTTTTCCTAAGAAAGTACCTAAATATGTAGTATGGCCAAAAAATCGAAAACAGCTCCAAAAAATTTTAAAATTAGCTAACAATTTAAATTTCTCTGTTGTTCCTGTTAGTTCATCCTCAGGTCCTAGGCACCATGGAGATACAATTCCGCGCAATAATAATTGTATCATTTTAAATCTTTCAAAATTAAACAAGACTATTAATATTGACAGGAAAAATAGAGTGGTAATGATTGAGCCTGGAGTTACTTTTGGTGATTTAATACCAAAGCTTCATAAAAGGGGACTAAAAGTATTAACTCCCTTACACCCAAGAGCTTCTAAATCTGTCCTTACTGCAGCACTCGAACGTGAACCTATTACAATTCCCCGTTACATGTGGGATAGCTCAGATCCATTATTATGTACTGAAGTTTTTTTTGGAAATGGCGATTTATTTAAAACAGGAGCAGCAGCAGGTCCAGGAACTGTTAAACAACAAAAAAAGTCAGGACAAGCTCAAGTAAATCCTATGGGACCAACACAATTTAGTTTATTTAGAGTGATACAGGGCGCACAGGGGAGTATTGGAATTGTTTCCTGGGCTACAATAAAATTGGAATTACTTCCTTCAATTCAAAAAGTGTTCCATCTTCAGGCAGATAATATCGAAGAACTATTAAAGTTTCAATATGAAATTTTAAAAT
>JAEOTH010000034.1 GCA_016839915.1 Promethearchaeota archaeon | reverse complement strand
ATTATTAAAAAATATCGTCCCTTTATGGTTTGTGCGGTTCCTACTCATTATATGATTTTGGCTGAGAGAGATACACCAAAGATACCAATTTTTTATTATTCTGCTGCCGCGGCTCTTCCCCCAGAAATTGCTGAAAAGTTTGAGAAAAAGACCGGAGTTCCGTTAGGTGAAGGTTACGGAATGACTGAATCGGCGGTTACACATTTGAATCTTTCTGGTCTTTCAAAGGTTACTGGATTTATGGCAGAAGTTAAAAGAAGTGTTGGAGTACCCGTTCCTGATACGGATGTTAAATTAGTTGATCCAGAAACAGGAGAAGAAGTTCCATTTGGAGAGCCTGGAGAAATCCTTGTACGAGGACCCCAAATTATGAAAGGATATTGGCCTACTCCTGGGAAAGGGGTTTCTGAAGATGGATGGATTGCTACTGGTGATATTGCTAAAATGGATGAGGATGGTTATTTCTACATAGTTGACCGAATTAAGGATATGATAAATGTATCAGGTATGAAAGTATATTCAAGAGTATTCGAAGATCTTTTGTATGAACACCCAGCAGTTAGTGAAGCAGCAATTATTGGCGTTCCAGACCCAGAACGTCCTGGAAGTGAAAGAGTAAAAGCATTTATCCAACTAAATCCTGGTTTTAAAAGTAAAATTACAACAGATGAAATAATTGAATACTGCAAAGAAAAATTTCCTCCATATGCAGTACCAAAATCCGTAGAGTTTAGGAAAACATTACCACTAACATTAGCTATGAAAATTTTTAAGAGAAAACTGAAAGAAGAAGAAATAGCTAAGATGAAAGAAAGAGGAGAAATTTAAGTTTTAATTAATATTTTTAAGTTTCTTTTTGTTTTTAATAAAAACTAGAATATATATTAAAATCTTAATTTAATAAAATATACAAATAAAAACCAAATAAAAAATAAAGTGAAATAAACTAAATTTAGTGAGAAATTATGAAATTTGGAACACCAGAATGGGCTACAGCATATGCTAAGGCAATCAATGAAAATGAAAATTATAGGGATGCAGCTGGACCAGAAGGCTTTCCACCTGTTGGATGGGAAGGCGATTTTCTCTTTATTGTAGAACCTTCTGGGAATTTAGACCATGAAATTAGGATGTTTGTAGGGCTTTACCATGGAGAATGTACAGGTGCTAGAATAGTTGAAAAAGGCGAAGAAGTCGAGACAGAATATGTATATTCAGGACCGTATGATGCTTGGGTACAAGTCTTAAAAAAGGAATTAGATCCAATTCGAGGCTTGCTTGCTGGAAAATTTAAACTAAAAGGAGATATGTCAAAAGTCCTAAAAGCTACAAGAGCAGCACAAGAACTTGTTGTTTCTACAACAATGATAGACACTGAATTCTATTAAACTAATGAACTTTTAATTTTTTTTTCATTTTTATTGAAACTTATTTATATAATGTAAAATCTAAAATGGTTAATAATACAGGAAATATATTCGAATTAACGAGTAAGCAAGTTTATTTTTTTGATTTAGATGGTACAATTTATTTAGGAGATTCATTATTTCAGGGAGTTCCTAAATTAATTGAAGTATTAAGAAATACAAAGAAAAAATTTTTTTTCCTTTCAAATAATTCAAGTATATCGACAGAAGATTATCTCAAAAAATTAAATAAATTCAACCTTAACATAAATCGAGAAAACCTCATTTTATCTCAGCATCCCACAATAGATTACCTTAAAAAAAAAAATTTTAAAAAAGTGTTTTTGTTAGGTACTCAATCTCTTAAAAATGAATTTAGACATGAGGGATTTGAATTAACAGAGGAAAATCCAGAAATACTTGTGCTTGCTTTTGATCAAGAACTGACTTATAAGCGTTTAGTGAAAGCTGCGTATTTGCTTCAAAACCAAGATATCCCATATATAGCGACTCATCTCGATAATAGATGCCCTACAGAATATGGATATATACCAGATGCTGGAGGGATCGCTGCGCTTCTCTACAAAGCTACTGAAAGAATGCCCAAAGTTTTTGGAAAACCGAATAAAGAAATGCTGCTATTTAAGCTAGATCAATTAGGAATTGCTCCTGAAAATGCGGTAATGTTTGGAGATCGTCTTTATACTGATATAAAAATGGGGAAGGAAGCAGGAGTTCCAACTTGTTGTGTACTATCTGGAGAAATGACCATAGATATGATTAAAAGTAGTAATTTTAAACCCGATTTTGTTATAAATGGAATTTGGGAACTTTTAAGCGAATTCAATAAAAGATAATTGATATAGACTATTTAGGATTTCTATCTTTCGAAAATTTTATTTCCTTTATGAAATTACTATTATAAAAAATGATTACAACTCATCTTCATAAAATATAAAAACTAATACAGTTGTTTTAATCTTATCTAAGTTTAATGATAAATGAAATATTGGTAATTTAACATGACATCTACTGAAAATAAGAAATTCATTTACGACTTTAGTGAGGGAAATAAGGATTTAAAGAACCTTCTTGGTGGAAAGGGCGCAAACCTAGCTGAAATGACTAAATTAGGGTTTAACATTCCACCTGGTTTTACAATAACGACAGAAGCATGTCTACTCTATTTTGGAAACCCAGAAAAAGTAATGAAAAAATTAACACCAAGTATAATGAATTATTTAGAAGCCTTAGAGAAAAACACAGAAAAGAAATTTGGAGATAATAAAAATCCATTACTGGTAAGCGTTCGTTCTGGAGCCCCAATGAGTATGCCAGGCATGATGGACACAGTTCTTAACCTAGGATTAAATGATGAAAGCGTTCTAGGGTTATCAGAACAAACTGAGAATCCTCGATTTGCTTATGATAGTTACAGACGATTTATTCAGATGTTTGGAGATGTGGTTATGGGGATTGGAGATGAAAAATTTGAGAGAATATTAGTTAAATATAAACGAGTAATTGGGCGAGATGCTCAGGATACGGATTTAAAGATAAAAGATTTACAGAAAATAATCGCTGATTATAAAGCATTATATGAAAAAGAAATTGGTTCACGTTTTCCTCAAGACCCTATTGAACAGCTTTTTCTTGCTATTGAAGCAGTCTTTAAATCATGGAATACTAGGAGAGCTATTACATATCGAAAAATCAACAACATTCCTGATTTTGGCACAGCTGTGAATATTCAAACAATGGTATTTGGAAACAAAGGTTGGAATTCTGCTACAGGAGTTGCTTTTACGAGAGATCCTTCAACGGGGGAGAATACAAAATTTGGCGAGTATTTAGCAAATGCCCAAGGAGAAGATGTTGTTGCAGGGATAAGAACTCCTAAAAAATTGGAGGAAATGAAGGATGAATTTCCGGAGATTTACAAAGAATTATTGAAGACAATGGATAAATTGGAAAATCATTATAGAGATATGCAAGATATTGAATTCACTATTGAAGATGGAAAATTAAATATTTTACAAACTCGAAATGGGAAAAGAACTCCATCAGCAGCAGTAAAAATTGCAGTTGATATGGTTAAAGAAGGGTCAATCTCGAAAGAAGAAGCAATAATGAGTATCGACCCAAACAAAATTGCTAAATTATTATTTAAGAGTATTGATGAAAATTTAATTGTTCATGTGCTAGCTCATGGCATTAATGCTTCTCCAGGAGCGGTTTCTGGAATTGCAATCTTTGATTCCGATAGAGCAGAGGAATTTGCTAATCAAGGAGATGAAGAGATTATATTAGTGCGTCCACAAACTAAACCAGAAGATGTACATGGGCTCTATGCTTCAAGTGGAGTATTAACTCAATTTGGTGGAAAAACTTCCCATGCTGCAGTAGTTGCAAGGGGAATGGGTAAACCAGCTGTTGTAGGTGCTCAAGATATAGAAATTGACGAAGAAAACAAAGAATTTCGGGTTGGTGAAATGGTTATAAAAGAAGGGGATTGGATAACCATTGATGGAACGACAGGAAGTATTATCGAGGGAAGTGTTCCTTTAGTTGAACCTGAAATTAAAGGAGAATTCCTTGAATTGCTAGAAATAGCAGATCAAATGAAGGTTTTAGGCGTCAGAGCAAATGCAGATACTCCAATAGATGCAAAAAAAGCATTGGAATTTGGTGCTGAAGGAATAGGGCTTTGTAGAACGGAGCATATGTTCATGGCACAAGATAGGTTGCCAACAGTCCAAAATATGATAATGGCTCGAACGACAGAAGATCGTCAAGATGCTCTTAATAAGATTTTACCATGGCAAAAGCAGGATTTTTATGAAATTTTCAAAATAATGGAAGGAAAACCAGTGACTATCAGATTATTAGATCCTCCATTGCACGAGTTTTTACCTGAGTTATCTACTGTTTTATTAGAAAGCCAAGAACTTAAGATGACAAATGCCTTATCAAGATCATTATTGGATTCTAGTCCTTTAGATGATGAAATTAAAAAGAAAAAAAAGGTAATATCATTAATTAGATCTTTATCAGAAGAGAATCCAATGATGGGCTTAAGAGGATGCCGGCTTGGTATTGTCTGGCCAGAAATTAATGAGATGCAGGTAAGAGCAATATTTCAAGCTGCTTGCGAACTTAAACTTAAAGGAATTAACGTTATCCCTGAAGTTATGATTCCTCTAGTTGGGATGATATCTGAATTACAATTTGTTAAGGCACAATTGATGGAAGTAGCCCTAGAAACAATTAAAAGTTATAATGTTGATTTAGATTATAAATTTGGTACTATGATAGAAATCCCGAGAGCTGCTTTAACTGCAGATGAAATTGCTATTGAAGCGGAATTCTTTTCTTTTGGTACAAATGATTTAACTCAAATGACATTTGGGTTCTCTCGAGATGATGCTGAGGGAAAGTTCCTTCCAATCTACCTAAATAAAGAAATTCTGGATAATAATCCTTTTGAAATTCTCGATCAAGATGGCGTTGGGAAATTAATGAAATTAGCTATTGAACTAGGCAAGAAAACGAGACCTGATTTAAAATTAGGTGTTTGTGGAGAACATGGAGGAGAACCAAACTCTATTAAGTTTGCTCATTCAATTGGCCTAAACTACGTTTCTTGTTCTCCTTTTAGAATTCCGGTTGCTAGAATAGCTGCTGCTCAAGCAGCGATTGAGCAACATCAAAAATAAGACTGATATAAATTTTTATTATTATACATAAATTCTAAAGATGGTGTCAGTTAAATAAAATTAGTAAAACAACCCTTTATTATATATGGTACTGGAATCATAATTATAATTCTCGCAGCAATTTTTTTTTCTATTAGAGGTTATCCTTTAGTTACAACTGCAACTGCAACTTTAAATATTTATACACCTCCGATATACATGATTTCTATATTTTTCCCTTATGGGATTTTAATAGGTGAGGTAATTTGGCTCTGGAATGAAGAAAAAGAAGATCATATTTACATGTTCTTATTTTTAGAATCCTTGATCGTTGGTATATTTTTTTTTATTCGATATATTATAAGTATTCCATTTAGTGGCCATGCGATTATATTATTTTTTTATCTATTTCATCAAGCCATTAATAATCGATTTAAACATCCATTAAGATTTTTAATTGGAATTGTGGTTCTTATTATAACAATTATATTCAAAATTTTTCTATGGTATGATCCAGTCACTTTTTTATTAGGAGCCTTATTAGGAATTAGTTTATGGGTTCCAGGATTTTTATATCGAAAAAAAATAAATAAAGTGTGATTAACTCATATCGGAATAAAAGGTACTTGTTCTAATTTCAATTTTCGATAATAAAATATTACAGATTAGGAATCAAATTCTAAAATCCATAAAGATTTTATCAATCAATTAATTTACTAGATTATAAAACGTTTAGTGAATGCTAATATGTCTTTAACTTTAGATGAAAAAATTGCTTTATTAAAGGAAGTTGGAGAGGAAATCATTAATATAGATGAATTAAGAGAAATGATTCAATGGAAAACTGAACATAAAGAAGACATTTATGCATATGATGGATTTGAACCATCTGGAAATATACATATTGCTCAAGGACTTCTAAGAGCTATTAATGTAAACAAAATAACAAAAGCAGGAATTCGATTCAAATTTCTAATTGCTGATTGGCACGCTGCTGCTAATAAGAAGTTTGGAGGTAATTTGGAAGTAATTAAAGAAGTGGGAGATTTCTTTATAGAACTTTGGAAAGTCAGTGGAATGGATTTAAGCAAAATAGAATTTATTTATGCTTCAGATTTAATAAAAGATGATAAATATTGGGAATTAGTACTTAAAATAGGAATAGAAACAACTTTAAAACGGGTAAAACGATGCACCCAGATAATGGGAAGAAGCGAATCTGATAAATTATATGCTTCACAAATATTATATCCCTTAATGCAATGCGCCGATATATTTTATCTTCCCGCTGATATTTGTCAACTTGGGTTAGATCAAAGAAAGGTAAATATGTTAGCAAGAGAAGTTGCTAAAAAGTTTAATAAACCAAAGCCTGTAGCAATTCATCATCATATGTTAATGGGATTAAATAAACCACCTGCTACAAATTTAACAGGTGTTGATAGGATTATAGAGATTAAAATGTCAAAATCTGACCCAGATTCATCAATCTTTATGTTAGATTCTCCTATTGATGTAAAACGCAAGATTAATAAAGCATATTGCCCTCCTAATCAAATAAATGAAAATCCTATATTAGAATATTGTAAATATATTATTTTTGAACTTATTGATGTTTTTGAGGTTGAACGCCCCCAAAAGTATGGAGGAAATATTGAATATAAGTCTTATAATGAGTTACAAAAAGACTATAAGGAAGGTAAATTGAATCCACCTGATTTAAAACCTTCTGTCATTAAATATCTTAACAAATTTTTGGCTCCTGTTCTAGAACATTTTGAAAAAGATCGAAACGCAAACAAACTTTACCAATTTGTTCAAAATGAGTACAGAAAATATAAGGCAAATGATATTTAAATAAAATAACAAAGAAACCATTATAAAAATGCAAAATAATAAGATTATTAATCTATTTTTAAATCCAAAATCGGTTGCTGTAATTGGGGCTTCGAAGAACCCAACGAAAGGTGGACATCGTATTGTAGATAATCTTATTTCAAATAACTTTAAGGGTAAAATATATCCAATTAACCCTAATGCTGAGGGTGAATTATTTGGATTAGAATTTAAGAAATCCGTTTTAGATATTGAAGAGGAAGTAGATCTAGCTGTATTTTATGTTCCAAATCGAAAAATTCCCCCTATTTTAGAAGAATGTATCCAAAAAGGCATCAAAGGGGCAATTATTGAAGCTTCTGGATTTGAAGAAGTTGGTGCGAAAGGTATAGAGTTAAAAGACCAGATTCTAAGAATCACTGATAATTTTTCAAAAATCCGAATTGTGGGACCAAATTGTATGGGCCTTACTCGGATTGATGGAGATAGTTATGCAGAAGATGATGAAAAAGGGGGATTTTTTACAAGCTTCGCTGTTTTTTATAAATATAAAAGAGGAAATATTGCTATACTTAGCCAGTCAGGAATGTTAAATGGTGGTTATTTGATGTATCTTATGGAAAAATATCCAGATTTAGCTGTCAGATATTCATGTTCAATTGGAAACAAGATGGATTTAAGTGAAAATGATTTTTTAGAATATTTTATAGAGGATCCAACTGTAAATGTTATAGCTGTGTATCTT
>JAEOTH010000142.1 GCA_016839915.1 Promethearchaeota archaeon | reverse complement strand
TTAAATAAAAATCTCCCAGTTTAATTTTAATTTTTGTAAATAGTTTCTTTTTATAATATCCATCTTTTTTCAATAATGATATACGATTATCAGCTTCATTTTTTAAGTTTTGATCAATTTCAATTCCATGTGATTCAATATTATAATTTAAAGCACTATAAATTACAATACTTCCGTTTCCTGCCCCTAAATCTACCAATTTTTGGTTAGAATTTCTTTCCAAGCCAAATTCAAATTCAATCGTTTGAAATATTTCCTTTATAAATTTATTATCTGTCTCTAAAAATGGTAAATCTAATTGTGAATGCAATTTCTCAAAATTCTTTAAATTCTTTTTCAATTTATATTCATTAACCTTTATGTGAATTTTTTGGAAGATCTAAGATAGTATAATTGAAATTCTTTAATAAATGCGTTCTTAACTTGATAAGAAAAAATAATATCAGTTATTCCGAATTTTCCTAATATTAAAAGATGTAAAACCTCAACACCTCTAAGATCTAACTTTAATACGATGTAACCTTTTAATATTTGAAAATTTCTTTACGATACATTAACAATCTTGTCATGGCAAATATATTAATAACTGGTGGCACGGGTTTTATTGGAGTTCCTTTGGTAAAAAAACTACAAACCTTAGGGCATAACTTAAAGTTATTAGTAAGAGAGAGTAGTAATACGGAACCTTTTCAAAATCTTAATAATATTGAATACATAATTGGCGATGTTCGAGATATTAATAATTTAACTCAAGCTGCGAATAACGTTGAAATAATATATCATCTTGCTGCAAACACTCAAATATGGGCTAGAGATTCTTCTATATATGAAGAAATAAATATGACCGGTTCAGAAAATATCGCTAAAGTCGCATTAGAAAAAAATATACTCTTAATTTATATTAGTTCATTTTTTGCTATTGGACCTTATAATTGTGGTGAAGAAGTTCCTAACTTTGAAACTTATGAGAGATCTATTGACTACTTTATAGATTATGAAAAAACTAAATGTGAAGCCACAAAATTAATACATGAATATAAAGAAAAAGGTTTAGAAACCATTATATTTTATCCTGGCTTTGTTTATGGTCCGGGGGATCTCAATTTTTATGGGAAGCTAACTATAGATACTATTTTAGGAAAACTTCTGGGAATACCAAATACATCAATTTCTAAATTTAGTATGGCTTATATCTATGATATTATAGAGCCTATGGCTAATGTGATTGGTAGAGATGATTTAATAGGTGAAGAATATTTTTTGGGTGGTGATGCGGTGACTACAATTGATTATCTTAATTTAATTGCAGAAATTGCTGGAGTGAAAAAACCAAGACAATTTCCATTATCATTTGCTATGTTTTATGGACGCTTATGTGAACTTAGAGCAAAACTTTCGAAAAATAGAGTTCCCTATATAACACGCCCTATAATGAAAATGGCAACATATGATTGGGCCTACTCATCTCAGAAAACTATTGATGATCTGGGATATAAAATAACTCCCTTTAGAGAAGGATTGGAAAAAACAGTTGAGTGGTATAAGGATTATATTGAAAAAGGAAAAAAGTAAGAAGGGTGATGCGAAATATGTTGGAAGAAGAAATGACTAGTAAAATAATAGATAAAGAAGCTTATAAGACAAAAATTGCGAAAAAATACACTATCTTTTTATCACAATATCCTGAAATTTTTTCTGATCTTATAAGTGGGTCAGATTTTGATTTTGCACTTTACGATTCACTTGAAGCATATGATAAGAGATCTCCTGTAGATATATTTCATGTGTATCGAAATGGAAATGGCATTGAAATAAAACCGGGGAGTGCTGTTGATTCTGATTTGGAATTAGCACTCTCACTATATGCAATTGAAAAATTAATACAAACTGAAACGAAGGTAGAATATGCTCAACTGTTAGGAACTTTTTATAACAATCCAGATGAGAAAAAAGGGTGGATTGATTTTATGTTACATAAAAGAACACAAACCTTAATTGATATGGGTTATGGTAAATTTGCTAAGACTGCCGGTATCCTCAAAGATGACGACTAGATATAAGGTTTGGACTTATTATTTTATATTTGAAATTAAAAAAACTGATTAATAATTATGTCAAAAATAAAAGATTTAGAAATAAAAAATAAATACACTGGTGAACTTATAAAAACTGTTCCTGCGGATACACCAGAAACAGTTCGGGCAAAAATAAAGAAAATACATAAAAATCAACATCTTCTAAAAGAGATGGATTTTTTTGAACGTTCTCAACTTCTTTCTAAATTTGCTACTAAATTACGATTTAAAAAATCCCAATTTAAGGATTTGGTTGTAGCAGAAGGCGGATTGCCAATCAAGTATTCTGAATGGGAATTAAATATTGTAATGAATGGTTTCAAATTTTGTGACTGGTATTACCAATTCTTAGAAGAAAAATCATTAACAAGTATAGAAGGAGAGCAGCTGGCTAAAATTAGGTACCTTCCACATGGTCTAGCAGCATGCATTTCTCCTCGTAACACACCTTTAAGTCTTCCCCTCTATCAATTAGGTGCAAATTATCTAGTAGGAAATGGAGCTATAGTAAAGCCCTCTACAGCATGCCCTTTAACTATGTTAGAAGCATATGCAATGATGGAGGAAATGGAGTTACCTGCGCTTGAAGCTTTAGATTTGGTTATCGCTCCTGGAGAATGGGCTGTAGACGAATTTATTAAATCACCCTTAATAAAAACTTTGATGACAATAACCGCCTCTCATACAGCAAAGGATATTTTAGCACGTTATGGTAGATTTTTAAAGAGAACTGTTGATAGATCGATGGGAGTTCCTATGTATACTCAACCGTTTAAAAACTTCTTTTTTGAATGTGCTGGTAACGATGCGGGTATAGTAATGGATGACATAAATTTAGAGAATGTAGCAAAATGGAATGTTATGGCTAGTTATACTAATTCTGGACAACAATGTTTCTCGATGAAACGAATTATTGTTCATAAAGACATATATAACGAATATATAGAATGTCTCATAAAAGAAATTCAAAAGTTAAAGTACGGAGATCCAACTGATCCAGATGTAGATATAGGTCCTTTGGGAAGTAGGAAAATCTTAATGATGATGGAAGTAATGGTAGAGGACGCAAAAAAATATAATGCTAAAATATTTACTGGAGGTGAAAAAATCGATACAGGGGAGGATTATGGGTTGTTTTATACACCAACTCTTGTTGAGATTAAACCAGAATTGTGTGAAGATCTTTCTAAAGCACCATTCCTATGGAAAGAAGAGGCATTTGGACCCGTTCGTTCTATTACTAAGGCTAATGACATGAAAGATGCGATAAGGCTAGCCAATGCAAGTAATTATGGCATGAGGGCAGTTGTTTACACTTCTAATTTGAAAAATATCGAGATTTTTAAGAATGGATTAGAAGCTGCGAATATTTATATAAATGCAAGACCCATGCTTGTTGATATTACCGTTTCATTAGGAGGAATTAAAGATTCAGCTTATCCAGCAGGTTGTAAATATTACCCTCAAGAATTAGTTTATGGAAAATATATATATGATGGAACTCCAATAAATTTAGAAAAAATCAAATAGTTCTGTGCACGATGGATCCTGACGAATTATTTAAAAAATTGAAGATATATTTTCCAAAAAATCCAGATATAATGAGACATCTTAATATACACGCATGTTGGGAGTATTTTATTGCTGAACATTCTACTAATGAAGAAAATTTCAAACTGCACTATTTCTTATATAAAGAACAAGAGAAAAAATTAGAAATGACAAGAGATAATCCAAATCTTAAACCAGATTTGATATTGTATTTCACTGAAAAAGCAATTTTAGATTTAATTAAAGGGAATCCCAGTGCGGATGAATATTATTCTCGGTATCGTGAAATAATGAATAACCCTAAACCACAAATTGAAGTGGATAATAAAGTGAATAAACCTAGACTGAAGCTATGGCAAATGGGATATAAAAAGTGGCAGTCTGATTTTAATTTTTAAACAAATTTAAAAAAGTGTGAGTATTTATACGATTTTAAATTCTGCTTAACATTTTAAAGAGAAATTTTTATATTAGTTCATATCACAATTTATTCTATTATAATAATTTAAATAAGTGATAAAAATGAATAAAGAAGATATCTGTTTTATGTCTGCATGTGACATGAAAGATGCAATAATAAGGCAAGAATTAACTTCACAAGAAATTACTGAAACGATAATTGAAAGGATTGAAAAAATCAATCCCATAATTAATGCCTACTGCACTCCTACATTCGAAACCGCAAGAGAAATGGCAAAAAAAGCAGATCAAGCTGTTAAAAATGGTGAAAAACTGGGATCATTACATGGAATTCCAATCTCAATAAAAGATTTATTTTTAACTAAAGGTATTAGAACTACTTTTGGAAGTATGATCTATGAACACAATGTTCCTGAGAATGATGATGTTGTAGTAAAACGCTTAAAAAAAGCAGGAATTGTACTTCTTGGAAAAACAAATACACCCGAATTCGGTTATGCGGGTGTTACACATAATTTTGTTTTTGGCAAATCTCGGAATCCTTGGAATATAGAAAGAATACCTGGTGGTTCAACTGGAGGCGGAGCTGCTGCTGTAGCTTCAGGCTTAGGACCATTGGCTTTAGGGAATGATGGTGGTGGTTCAGTAAGGATCCCCGCTAGTTGTTGTGGTGTTTTCGGGCATAAGACAAGTTTCGGGAGAGTTCCAGTCTATCCTAGAATAGAACTTCATGGTGAATCTTATGTTCATATAGGACCTATAGTAAGATATGTAAGAGATGCAGCTTTAATGTTAGATGCAATAAAAGGACCTCACGATGGAGATAGGTATAGCCTACCGGAGGAAAAAATTAAATATTCTGATTCCGTTTCAGAAAAACCAGAGAAATTAAAAATTGGATATTCCTTAGATTTAGGATATGCTAAAGTGATTGATCCTGAGGTTGAGAAAAATGTTATTGACTCAGTAGTAAAATTTGAAGAATTGGGTTGGATAGTTGAAAAAGCGAGCTTTAAAATGAGAAAACCGGAAATACCATTCTACACATTATATACAGCTGATTATGCCTTTGATTTAAAATCAAAATTAAAGGAATGGAGAGAGAAAATTGATCCTGAATTGCTTAAAATGGCGGATGCTGCTCTAAGCTATTCTGTACATGATGTAATGAAGGCTATGAGTCAACGCACCAAGATTTATGAGACTTTTTACAAATACTTTAAAAATTATGACATTCTAATAACTCCAACAATAGCCATACATCCTTTTGAATTAGGAATTATGTTTCCACCAAAAATCAATGGAAAAAATGTATCACCCACAGCATGGATGCCATTTTCCTTCCCTTTTAATTTAACAGGTCATCCTGCGGCATCTATTCCTTGTGGTTGGTCCAGTG
>JAEOTH010000141.1 GCA_016839915.1 Promethearchaeota archaeon | reverse complement strand
GGTAAATTCGAGAAATCAACATTATCTACTATTGGTGTAGATTTTGAGACAAAAAAGGTAGTAGTTGATGATACAGAAATATTATTGAATATTTGGGATTTTGCGGGAGAGAAAAAATTTCGATTACTTTTTCCATCTTATGTATCTGGTGCTTCCGGAGCTTTAATGTTATATGACGTTACAAATAAGGATTCTTTAAATGATCTTTACGACTGGATAAATGTTATATCTTCTGTCCCTAATTCTCCCAAGACAAAAATATTAATTGAAGCAAAAACTGATTTACAAAGGAAAATACAAAGAGAGGAAGCCCTGAAATTATTTGAAAAATATAAATTTCAAGGAGAAATGTTAAGTACTTCCGCAAAAACAGGTGAAAATGTTGAAAGAGCTTTTGAGATGCTAGGACGTGAAATCCTTAAAAATTCTTTAAAGAAATGTCCCAAATGTGGAAAACATTATCCATTAGAATTAAAATTTTGTCAATATTGTGGTTCCAAAACAAGATAATTGTTTTATTCAATACTCTTTTCCTTTCAATCTTTTAAAATGTTATTTAGTAAATCTAAATACTAAAAAATGATTATTATTAGAAAGAAAAATTTATTTGCCACAATAAATAAAAAAAACTATATTAAGTACTAAGGTTGTTAAAATTGAACTATGATATTAACCAAGATATTCAAGAGATTATAAAAAGGCTTAGAAAAGATAATATTTCTTTTGAAGACAAAACAATATTAGTAACTGGAGGTGCGGGGTTTCTTGGCTCATGGATTTGTGATGTTCTAGTTGGACAGGGGGCATATTGTATCTGTTTGGATAATTTATCCTCTGGTAAACCTAAAAACGTTTTACACTTAAT
Source organism: Promethearchaeota archaeon (assembly GCA_016839915.1). Classification (GTDB taxonomy): domain Archaea; phylum Asgardarchaeota; class Lokiarchaeia; order Sigyniarchaeales; family SOKP01; genus Loki-b32. Next base: position 37,058 of record JAEOTH010000141.1, on the reverse strand, counting down.
GGATAAAGACAATTTTCGCTTTATTAATCATGATATATCTTATCCTATTTATTTCGGATTTTCTTATCATCCTTTAGGAATATGTATAGGGGATATCAAAAAGATTGACATTGTCATGCATATGGCGAGCAGGGCATCTCCATTTGAATTTCAGAGGGAGCCAATTTCCATTCTTAGAAGTAATACTCTTGGAACATTGAATTCTCTGGGTATTGCTAAGTTCCACAATGCTATCTTCTTTTATACCAGTACCTCTGAGGTTTATGGGAATCCCCCAAAAGAAGCTATTCCAACGCCAGAAAGTTATTTTGGACATGTAAATCCTGTTGGACCTAGAAGCTGCTATGATGAATCTAAAAGAGCTGGAGAGGCTTTTATTAAAGCTTATGAACTTCAGCATAAAATGAGGACAAAAATTGTAAGGATCTTTAATACTTCAGGACCTAGGATACGACATGGGTCTGAATTTGGTAGAGTTGTCCCTAACTTTATACAACAAGCCATTCATGATGAAGATATAACTGTATTTGGTGATGGATCTCAGACTAGATCTTTTATTTATGTAGTGGATGAGATAGAAGGTATTCTTCGAATGGTACATAAAGATGAAGCTATTGGAGAAGTTATTAATTTAGGGAATAACAGGGAATACACAATATTAGAACTAGCTCGTATTATAAAAGATTTGGCTAATTCTAATTCAAAAATAGTTTTTAAATCTTTACCTATTGATGATCCTATATATCGATGTCCTATCATTGAAAAAGCTAAAAATATTCTGAATTGGGAACCGACAACATCTTTAGAAGAAGGATTAAAGAAAACTATTGCTTGGTTTAAAGATAATGAATGAAATAAATAGGGGAGATGAAGATAAAGACTCAAAAATCTCCAATATACTCTTCGAGAAATTAGTTAAAATTAGTCTCATTATCGGGATAATTGTTGTTTCAGGATTTATTCTTTATTATTTTCTAACTCCTGAACCGGGTGATATTACATTCGGAATCTTAAACGAGAATCAAGAAGCTGGAAGCTATACAAAAAAAGCTCAAGTAAATGAGACAATATTTTTTTATCTAACAGTTGGTAATTATCTAAATCGAGATTTTATATTTCACATTGAAATTAAAAAAGGTAATAGTACCACTCATTTAAGTCCTATAATACCATCAAATGGTACTTTAGACTACTCAATCGGTAATTTTACATTAAGAAATAACGAGTTTTTTATGTCAAATCAATTGAATATTTCCTTCTCAGAAGTGGGAGAGGATCAGATGATTATCGCTGAATTATGGCAAATTAACCGTGGTATTGATGAATATTTTGATATATTATACCTTCAATTGAATATAACTAGTTAGTTTGCTCCACCGATAATATTAACAGATTTTATTCTTACCCATGGCGCTTGAAATGCACCATACACTTTAAATTCTTCTGAAACTGCATCTATTTTTTGAAATAAATCTATTAGGTTAATACCTATCATTGTTTCATTCAATGGCTCTTTAATTTCCCCATTTTTTATTAAATTTCCATGTAATATTAATCCTGAAAAATCACCAGTAGATATATTGGGTGAATCTCCTGTACTATTAAACATAATTCCCTTTGGAATATCCTTGATTATCTCTTCTAACATTCTTTCTCCTGGTTTCATAATAAAATTTGTAATCCCAATTGAGGGTATTGAAATATAGGAGTTGCGAGCTGCATTTCCAGTACTTTCAATTCCTTCTTTTCCTGCTGTATAACTGTTATGTAATAATCCAGTTTTGAGAAATTTTCCTTTTTCTATTATCTTTTTATTTTTACACGGAACTCCTTCGTCATCAAATATCTGAGAGCCAGCTGCACCATCAATCAATCCATTATCTTCAATATTTAGCAATTCTGAGCCTATTTTTTCACTCCTTTTATCTACTAAAAAACTTCTTTTATACTGGAAAGTTTCTGCATTTATAGCGGCAGCAATAGGTCTTAAAATTAAATTTATCGTTCCCTTTGGTGTTAAAATGACTGGTACATTCATATTTTTAATTTTCTTTCTATTGAGATTTCGTTTAGCATCCTCAAGAGCCAAATTTGCGATATTTAAGGCATTTAAATTACTTAAACTTCTCTCAATTTGCCTTTCATAACCAGAAGATGTTTCCTTACTTATTTTATCCTTTACAATGATATTTGATGAAATCAAGCAGCTTGTTTCCTTTCTGGAAACATTTAAACCATTTGAGTTAAAAATGTAGGTTTTCGAGTAAGCGGATTCAAAATTACCTGATTGTGAAATTGCCATCTCATCATCTTTACAAACATTGATTAATTCATTTACATACTTCATAGAATCCTTTATATCTAAATATTTTAGATTCTTATCAAATAAACCATGAACTACAGGATAATTCTTAAAGGAACTCGGTAAATCCTTAAAATCAGGATCATGTGTAGCAACTTTCATCATTTTAATAGCTGTTTTACATAGTTTTTCTATGGTAGGTCTTTCCAATTTATTTGAAAATGCAAAACCTAAGGATCCATTTTTATCAATAACTCGTATTGAAACTCCGTTACCCTCTCCAGTTTCACTAAATTTTATTGAATTTTCTTCAATCTCAACATTGATATAATTACTTTTTTCAAAGTAAATATCGGCACACTTAATCCTTGAACTCTCTTTTTCGACAAATTTCAAACATAATTCTGATAATGAATAAATATCTGAACTTTCCATTTAATTCAAGCCTCCAACAGTTACATCGTCTATTCGTATATAAGGTGCTCCATCACATACTCTAACACGTTGACCACCTTTTCCACATATTCCCACTGAATAATTAAATGTTTTTTTATTACCAATAGCGGATATCTTATTTAAGGCTTCAAGAATCATTCCACTAAGAGATACATCTCTCATTATTTCCTTTTTTTCTCCATCTTTAATCTTATGAGAAAATCTACATTTAAACTGGAAATTACCTGTTGTTGGAGCAGTATATCCATATTGAAAATCCTCACATAATATTCCTTCTTTTGTATCTTCAATTATGTCGTCTAAACTCCAATCTTTGGGCTCTATATATGTAAATCCCATACGTACCTGAGGTCTTTCAGAACTCACTGATGCTCTACCGTGGCCATTTGGCGGTACATTCATTCTAGAAGATGTCTCTAAATTATGTAAATAATTTTTAAGTATTCCATTTTCAATAATTATAGTTTTTTGTGAAGGAATTCCTTCGTCATCCACAAAATAACTACCAAATAGCTCATATGGCAGGTTAAATTGCTTTCCTTGGCCCATCGAGGGATTATCTATTATAGAAACATCTTCTGATGCTACTTTTTCACCAATCATTCCTTCTAGAATACTTTCATTATTGAGGACCAGATCAGCTTCACAAGCATGTCCAAATGCTTCATGTATAATTGTTCCGGTTAATTTGGAATCTGCAATAACCGTTAATTTACCTCCAACTGGAGATTTAGCATTCAATAATTCCACAGCTTCTTTAGCAGTTTTTTTACTTAAATTAGCAGCTTTTTCTGTCTCAGCAATTTCATAACCCCCTATACCAGCTACTGAGTTTACAGAACTTTGAGTAACCCCATTTTTATTAGTATAAACCATGCAAAATAACCGTAAAACGGATAGATCTTGTATAATTTTGCTTCCAAAAGAATTTACAAATAAGTTTTGAGAAGATCCATCCATATAGATGGTATGAGTATTTTTTACATATGGGGAATAATTTGATGCGATTTTTTCATGGCTTTTAACAAGGTTAATTTTATCTTCGACATCTATATTGGTTAGACTCTTTTTTGTACTACTCATAAATTTTTTATTCAATGGGTTGTTTTTGGCAATATTGAATTTGATTTTAGTTAATGATTCAGAAAGTCTAGCCAATTTAATAGCTTTCTGGAATCCTATTTTAATAGATTCTCTTTTCAAGTCTTTTAAAACAGAAAAACCCCAGCCACCATTTCTAAAAGCTCTAATTCCACAATTAATAATGTCAAATGAAGAAATTTCTTTACTTTTCTGGTTAGTGAACTCTATACTAGTACCATTATTTACTTCAGTTCTGATATCCCAATATCCTACTTTATTATACGCAATCTGATTTAATTGTGTAATTAACGTTTCATCAATTTGTTTTAAATCGTCTAAAAGTTCCATCTTTCTTGCTTAAGTGTATTACTTCTTCAATATATGAATTATAGTGTAGTAATTGTCAGTTGTTAACCAAAAAAGAGAAGAATAGCTTATATATGTTTCTTTTTTATTAACCCCTTTTCTTTAATTTCTTAACAATTGCGATTGCCTCTTTAATTGAGCAATTCTGTGCAAATTTTGTAGAATTTTTAAAGAGAAACGAGCGGTTACATTTCCAACACTTCTTTGTTTTGATAATTCGATTAGTATAATACCATTCTCCACAAGAAGTGCATCGGTAAAAATAATATTTATATCCATTTGACATACAGAGAAGAGTTATTATAAAATCACACTTAACTTCAAACTCACATATAGTTTTTTAATATATACTTATCCATTATACAATTATTCAAATAGAAAAGGCAAAAAATAATGAGATTCTTAATGTTGGATTTTATTATTTTATCTCTAATAAAATAAGATATATTTCTGGATGTTTCATTATTTTAATTAAGAATAAATAAACAGGAGTAAGAATAATGGATCATAAATTTATTCATCCAATAGAAACTCGTTATCGAACTGAAATGGCTAATGTCTTTACAGAAGAAAAGAAATTAGAAAATTGGTTGAAGGTTGAAGCTGCACTGGCTGAAGTTCATGCTGAATTAGGAAATATTCCACAAAAAGCCGCAGATGAAATTAAGAAAAAAGCAAATCTAGAGTATGTAAAATTAAGAAGAGTAAAAGAAATAGATAAAGAAATTCATCATGATTTAATGGCTATGGTTAAAGGTTTGGCAGAACAATGTGAAGATGATGCAGGTAAATACGTTCATCTTGGAGCTACAAGTTATGATATTGAGGATACCGCTACTGCTTTACAATTAAAAGAAGCTTTAAATTACATTTATGAATCCCTATTGGATTTATTAAAAATTTTGTTAAAAATTACAGAACAAAAAAAAAATCTAATTTGTATAGGAAGAACTCACGGCCAACATGCAATTCCTACTACTTATGGCATGAGATTTGGCATATGGACATATGAAATAAGTAGACATCTTGATAGGGTTCTTGAAATTAGAAATCGAATATCTTTCGGGAAAATGTCTGGTGCGGTGGGAACAATGGCAAGTTTTGATGATAAGGGTATATTAATACAAAAAAATTTAATGGATAAACTTGATTTAAATCCTGTTCTAATTGCAAATCAAGTTATACAAAGAGATAGACACGCTGAAGTCATATTTATCACATCCCTAATCGGTCAAACATTGGCAAAAATCGCAAGAGAAAACAGAATTCTCCAAAGAAATGAAATATCAGAAATTTTTGAGCCTTTTAAAAAAACCCAGGTTGGTAGTTCAACTATGCCTCACAAGAGAAACCCTCATAAAGCAGAAAGAATTTGCAGTTTAGCGAGAATTCTAAAATCTAATTTAATTGTCGCCTTAGACAACATAATTTTAGAGGATGAAAGAGATATTACAAATTCTGCATCTGAAAGAGTGATATTTGCTGAAAATTTCATTTTCTTAGATTATATGATAAAGCAATTAATTCAAAATTTAAAAGGAATGGAATTTAACAGAAAAAAAATTGAAGAGAATCTTAATCTTACTAAAGGTGCTTGTCTTACGGAAAAAGTGATGGTTCAATTAGTAAAGCGAGGAATAGGAAGACAAGAAGGTCATGAAATCTTAAGACAAGCATCTATAAAAGCCAGGAAAGAAGATTTATATATGAAAGATATTCTAATTGAAAACCAACAAATAAAACAAAAGTTCTCAAAAAATGAATTAGATGATTTATTTGATCCCCACAAATATATTGGGAAAGCTGTTGAGCAAGTTGATAATTTGATAATATTTCTAAAGAGTAAATATAGTATTTAAGTTTAAAAAAATGGCTGAAGATAATAATATATATAAAACACTTGGAGTTTCATTCAAAAAAGAAGATGTTCATAATGCTCTAAAATCAGTAGATAAAGGTTTATTTCCAAGTGCTTTTTGTAAAATAATAGAAGATATTGACAATAGAAAAAATTTTTGCTCCGTTTTTCATGCTGATGGAGCCGGTACAAAAGCAAGTTTAGCTTATATGTATTATAAAGAAACGGGCGATATTTCGGTTTTTAAAGGCATAGTTAGGGATGCAATGGTTATGAACCTAGACGATATTTTGTGTGTGGGAGCAACAGGTAGTATTTTCTTTTCAAATAATCTAGGAAGAAACCGTTATCGTATAAAAGGAGATATTGTAGAAACAATAATTAAAGAATATTATGACTATAGCAAATATTTAACTTCTCTGGGCTTAAATGTAAAGATGTGTGGGGGTGAAACTGCAGATATGGGAGATATTATTAAAACCCTTGTTGTTGATGCCTCTGCTTTCACATCAATGAAAAGGAAGGATGTAATTGATGCAAAAAATATTAGAACTGATGATGTTATAATTGGATTAACTAGTTATGGTAAAGCTTCTTATGAAGATGAATTTAATAGCGGAATTGGAAGTAATGGATTAACTTTAGCTAGGCATGGTATCCTTTCACATGATTATTATAAAAAATATCCAGAATGTTATGATCAAAGTCTTAACGAGAAATTTGTTTTCTTTGGAAAATATCTTCTAACAGATAATGTTGACGAGCTTAATTTGACCATAGGAAAAGCATTGTTATCACCAACAAGAACTTATGCTCCAGTTTTAAACGAGATTATTAAGGAGTTTAAAAATCAGATCCATGGAATAATTCATAATACAGGTGGAGGTCAAACCAAAATTCTCAAGTTTGGTGATAGCATAAAATACATAAAGAACAATTTTTTTAAAATACCAAAAATCTTTGAATTAATTCAAAGATCATCTGAAACTCAATGGAAAGAGATGTTCAGTGTTTTTAATATGGGACATCGAATGGAACTGCTATGTAATGAATCCATAGCCTCAGAAATAATAAAAATTACGAAAAAGTATGAAATTGATTCTAAAATAATAGGTTATTGTGAAAAATCTCCAATAAAGGGCAAAAACATGTTAGAAATAAAATCTGAATTTGGCTCTTTTATTTATGAATAGGGAGATTTATTTATGGATAAAATTTTTAATATTGATAAGTCAACATTAAAATCTTTTTGATGCTAAATAAAAAAATTTATAATTTTTTGATACCATAATTTTTTATTCAAATAATTTGTGAATTTAAATGGTAAGACTGGGTAGAAACAGAAAGAAAGAAATTGCTAAGGACAGATTTCGATTTTTTTATCAGGAAGTAGTTTGGGGATTTATTATTATATTTTTGTTTTTATTAGTACCGAGTATCTTACTTCCTTCAATAATGGACACTGCATCTCCACTTTATGGAGTAATTTTGTATTTATCAAGAGCAATACTAGTGATTATTGGAATACCACTTTTATTCCCTCTTTCTAATCTAATATTTGAACCTCAAAAACGAAAGGTAATAATCGAAGAAGATGTTTCGCCTGCGAAAGGACATTTAAAATTATTTAAAATGACTAAAAAGAATTATAAGTATCAAATTCTTTACGGCATTTTGATTTTCTTTCTTGTTTTTTTACCTATTGATTTTTTTACTTATCTTCTAATACCAGGGATGCTTGAGTACCAATCAGTTTCCATAATTTATAATACAGCAGATGTATATTTATTATCCTCTAATTACTTAATATTTTTAATTTCAGCAATCGTAATTCAATTTTCAGTAGCTATAGCTGAAGAGACTATTTCTAGGGGTTTATTAACCAAAAGAGGAAGTGAACATTATTCCAGAATGTCTGCTGTGATGATATCGGCACTTTATTGGGGATTCGGTCATTTAGCTTATTTCTTCGATTTAGAGAGCAGGTCGTACCCCATTTGGTATCCGTTTATTTGGTTTTTAGAAGCATTTATTATTGGAATAGTTCTTTCCTTATTAGTGTTGAGAAGAAAATGGCTCTTTCCTGTTATTATTGCCCATGCATTAAATAATATCATCTCTGCGCACGCAATCTGGAGTTTTTCGCAAGGGATTAGTTTTTCAATTGTTGGTCTATATCTGTACTATCCTCTCCTTATTATTGGCTGTATATTATTCGTATGGTTTTATACTCAAATAAAAGAAGGTCTTACTATTGGCGTGGGCATGCTTAAAAATTATTTTAAACGAGAAAAAAAAATGGAAGCCACAATAGGAGATACTATTTTTCGTGTTTTCTTTGATATTGTTATGGGATTTTTAATTTTTATTATGGGTTTCATTATTATGATATAAGTGAGTTGTGATTTAATGAAGTTGGGGATTATCTCAGACACTCATATTACTAATGAATCTAATAAGGAAAAAGTTTCAAATTTAATAATTCATATTAAAGAAGCCTTTAAAGATGTTGACACAATTGTTCATGCGGGAGATGTCTGTGAATTTTTTTTTTTAAAAGAGATTAGGAAGATTGCACCAACAAAATGTGTCAAGGGAAATCTTGATAATATTAATAATTTAGAGATTTTTATCAAATTTTCTACAGGTAAATACAATATTGGTGTGACTCATCAATTACCTGAGAATGTTAAAGAATTTGCCAAGAGGCATGATTTAAATATCCTTATTTTTGGCCATACACATCAACCTCTTATCAAAGGAACAGAATTTAACTTGCTCCTACTAAATCCCGGATCTCCAACAAAACCAGAAGCTCCACCTGAACGACCTGGATTTATGAAACCTATAGCTAGGCCAAGTGTAATGATTTTAAATACGGATGAGAATGATATTATATCAACATTTATTATCAACCTTAAAATCTAGGCATATTTGATATTATTCCAAATGATAGCAGTAAAACAAGGTATAAGTTACAATTAAAATATTACCAATTCGGATAAAATCTACTATAAAAAATTTTAAATAGTAAATAACTCATAATATTTATACAAGGAAATTTTATGTAAGCGTATTAGATATTATATATAAATTATAAACCTTTATTTAAGGTAATATTAAAATAATTTTTGTAGAGTGTGTTAATTTGGTAAGTAGACTTGAATTAGTCCTTAAAGAACTTAATGAAAATGGGAATTTTCGAGCATCTCTTTTTGCAACTTCAACCGGGTTGGTATTAGCATCTCAAAAAGAAGAAAAAATAGATGAACGCGTGATAGCTGCTATGGGATCCCTATTGAGTGATTCTGCTTACAAAGCGGCGGAAGAACTAGAACTTTCCGAAATCCAAAGTATGAAGATTAAATATAAAGATGATTTCATAATGATGAGAAATATTAATATGCCTGATAATAAGAATCAATTCCTATTAGCAATTTTATCAAAAGCTCCTGAAAGTGAAGATGTGGAGCGATATTTTGATCAACTCCTTAATTGGGCAGTAGAAAACTCACAAGCTGATTTAGAAAAGCTTTCAAGTTTATAACCCTACTTTTTTTTGATTTTTAAACCTTTATTTTTACAATATAAAGAGTAAGTTCAAAAATTAATATGGAAACTTTACTTCAATATGAATGCATTGCTAAAAATTTCTTGAATTATTTATATTAAAGAGTCATAAAATTTCAAGATTTCATTAGCGATTTGTTCTTCAAATCCCCAATAAAAATGATCCGCTCCATCAATTATCTTTCTAATTTTCGGTTTTTTGTAATAATCGAAATTTTCTTCAAAACTTTCATATCTCGCAATTGAGTCGTGATTACCTTGGATAAATAATTTTGGTTTATCAGTTTGTGATAATTTTTTATATTTAGAATCCAAAAAATCCCAAGGAAATGAGAGAGAAATATAGCTGATAACCTTATCTGAGTAATTTATAGCTGAACAGCCTATTGCAGCACCATAAGAATAACCACATATTATTAACCTTTCATGATTTTTTTCATTTATTAAAAAATCGATACAAGCTTTCACATCAGCTAATTCTCCAGTCCCATCTGAATGAGTACCATTTGATTTCCCTACTCCCCTAAAATTAAACCTCAAACAAGATATATCATTACTAACTAATTTATTGAAAACTCCAGATACAACATTGTTATACATATTACCACCATATTGGGGGTGAGGGTGACATATTAAAACTACTGGGATTTTTTTATTAGTTTTTGATTGATAGTATTCAGCTTCGAGTTTTAACTCATTATTTTTAATGAATAATATTTCTTTTTCTACCATAATTTTATTTAATTTTTAAACTATAATAATAATACTATACAAGTTTGTGCGAAATATGAGCTATAACAAGATTCTAATTGAGCAGAAAATTAGAGAATTTTTGCAAGAAGATTGTATGTTTATTGATGTAAGTTCTAAAATTATACCAGAGAATGCAAGAAATTCAGCAAAGATCTTTGCTAAAAGCTCAGGCTATGTTTCAGGATTAGAAGAGCTAAAACTATTATATGCAGGTTTGAATGTTTCCACAACATTCAAGAAAAAAGATGGAGAAGAAGTCAATAAAGGAGATATAATTGTAGAATTAGAAGGTAACACGAGAAACATTTTGTATGGAGAAAGAACAGGACTAAATTTAATAACTCACATGAGTGCAATAACAACTACAGCTAGAAGATATTTTAAAATAATAAAGGATTCTGGAAAAAATGTCAAAATTGCTTGTACTCGTAAAACAACTCCAGGCATGAGAATTTTTGAGAAGAAAGCTGCTGAATTAGGTTATGCAGATACACATAGATTCTCTCTCGATGATATGGTTCTATTAAAGGATACACATCTAAAATTTTATAACGGAGATATTAAAAAACTATTAAATGATGCAAAAATTAAGAATAGTTTTTCGAAAAAAATTGAAATAGAAATTGAAAAAGTGGAAGATGCACTAGATGCTGCTAAGAATGGAGCAGATATTATAATGCTGGATAATATGGGGGCAGATCAGGTAGAGGATGCTATTAATTTATTGAAGGAGCATAATCTTAGAGAAAATGTTATAATTGAGATTTCCGGTGGGATTAATCAAGAGAATATTGTAGACTATTTATTGTCAGAACCTAATGTGATAAGTTTGGGTTTAATAACTCAGTTTCCTTCTGAGCAGGTAGACTTTTCACTTCGGTTTGATTAATAGTATCAATCAATAATAATTTCACGGATTGAGCAAATTATATCTTTTATTTTTGCTAATTCTTTATAAAGATCTTTAATAGTATCAAATTCCCCTACTAACAGAAGCACTTCAATTTTCTTTTCCGCAATGCGCCAATCCGTTACAGTTTTTATAATATGATGAAATCGCGAATATAATTCAGTGATTCGATCAACAATCAACTCTTTGAACGGATATACTAAACTTACAGTCATTAGTTTATATCCTTCTAAATTTTCAAATTTTTCATACATTTCAATAAAATTAACTATTGAATCTCTTAATGCTTCGCTTTTAGAACTAAAACCACTTAAGTTTCGAACTTTCTCGAATCTTTCTAATAAATCGTCACTAACTTGTAGAGAGATTATTGGCATTTTTACTTTACAATGATTTCTTTTAAAATTTAAGAATATATTATAAAAATTTCTTTATAAAATTAATACTTTGATCTAATGAATTCGTAGAAGATAGTTCGATGATAATTGGTCCTTTATATTTATAAGTTTTAATTGTATCAAAAACTTCTTTAAAATCTATCTTTCCTGTACCTAAAGGGGGATGCGTGTCTGATTTTTTACTGTAATTCTCTACGATATGAACATTTTTTATTATCCTATAAAATTTAGCCCATAAATTTTTCACATTTCCATCACAAGTATAAAAATGACTAGTATCGTAGGTCAAAAATAGATCTTTCCGATCAATTATATCAAATACTTCATTAATATTTCTATTATCAGTCATGATATTGTAATTTTGAGGCATGTTTTCCAGACAAATTAATAATTTCTTATTATTCGTAAAATCCAATAATTTATGGATAGCCCTTTTTAACTGTTTTTTATTGAATTCTCTTATTGAGCTTAGAGCATAACTCGCTAACCCTGGATGAATTGTGAGTAATTTTGCATTTATTTGATAGCAAATTCTAATTGATTCAATATAGGATTCTATAGATGCGTTAGATATACGTTTATTATTAGAACATAAATTTAAATCAATAAAAGGACCATGGACCTGCTTTTTTAATGAATAAGAATTTATAAGATCTATTAAGTTCTCTTGATATTCATTATTAAATACTTCTAGTGGATCTATTACTAATTCTACTATATTAAGCCCAAATTCTTCTGCAAAATTGAGACATTGCTCTATTGATTTAATTTGTAAATCAATTAGATTTTTAAATTTACCAGTAAGACCAATATCAAACATATGTCCTAATGAACTAATACCTAATTCCATAGCTTTCACTTAATTTTCATATCTTATTCCGCATACTGCGTGGATAATTTGCAAAAAGACTTTCGAATAGTTTTTGAAATCTTTCAAGATGTTGATTAGATACTATCTGTGGTTGTCCTATTTGCAAAGCACCCCAATATATTTTTGCTAGTTTTTCTACTAATTCTGCAAATTTAATGGCATGATCTAATGATTTTCCGCAAACAATTACACCATGATTGGCTAATAAAGCAGCGTTTTTTATCCCCAAAGCATTAAGGGCTACTTCACCAATTTCTTTGGTATGGGCCTCTCCAAATTCAGAAACATCGACAGGACCCCCTAGAAATATGAACATTTCTTCCATTATAATTGGAATGCCTTTTTGTACGATTGAGAGCATAGTTGCGAAAGGGGAATGTGTGTGAATTACTGCTTGTACTTTAGATCTAGATTTATAAATGGCTATATGCATTTTTGCTTCTGTAGACGGTAATTTTCCAGCACTTAAAGCGATCCCTTCAAAATTAAGATGAACAATTTCATCTTTTCTGAGCGTATCATATTGATTAAATGAAGGGGTGATAAATAATTCTTCTTTTTTACCATTTCTTACGCTGACATTACCCTCTCCTGTTTCTACTAACCCTTTTGAAAATATTGATTTAGCTCCTTTAACAACTTCCATCCGAAGTTGATCTTCTTTATTTAATGACATAAATTAAATAATCAAACTACAATTAAAAATATTATATTACTTGATTTTTCTCCATAATATTTCTTTTTATTAATTCTTGAAAGTCCTTTTTTTTAAATAGTAATTTTAAATATGAAAATTGTTAAGATATATAAAATTACTAATTACTCTATTTCTCCAAATAATGAATCGGTTTATCTTCCACTGTGATCTTGATTGCTTTTTCGCTGCAGTTGAAATAAAAGATAATCCACAATATAAAGGTAAACCAGTTATAATAGGAGCAGATCCAAAAGAAGGAACGGGAAGAGGAGTAGTATCAACTTGTAATTATGAAGCCCGAAAGTTTGGTTTACATTCAGCAATGCCTATATCTCAAGCTTATAGAAGATGTCCTCATGGAATTTATCTAAGACCAGATGGTAAAAAGTATTATAAAATTTCAAAAGAAGTAATGGATATTCTTGAGACTTATAGTAATGATTTCCAGAGAGTTGGAGTAGATGAAGCGTATCTAGAATTAACAGAAATAGTTAAAAATTATGAGGAAGCGGAAGAAATTGCGAAAAAAATTCAGAAAGAAATCCAAGATAAGATTAGTATTACAATTTCAATAGGGATCGCCCCCACAAAATCTTTAGCAAAAATTGCCTCTGATGAAAATAAACCCAATGGTATTACAGTTGTAAAGCCTGAAAAAATTCATAATTTTTTAAAAGATATGGATATAACTCGTATTCCTGGGATTGGAAAGAAATCTAAAGTATATTACTATAAAAAGGGAATAAGAAAAATAGGAGATATAATTAATACACCATTACTCAAAATGATAGAATTATTTGGAAAGCATGGGAAGTGGATCTGGAATGTCGCTAATGGTTTGGATAACCGTAAAGTCAAAGAATTTCATGAAGAAAGAAAATCTATTAGTGCAGAAAGGACATTTTTTACAGATACAGATAATTTTAATGAAATCTTATCTAAATTTGAAGATATTAATAAAAAAATACATAAATCAATAATAAAACATCAGATTGCTTATAAGACAATCACTTTAAAGATAAGATTTGAGGGCTTTCAGACTTATACTCGTTCTAAAACACTTCCATTCCATATTCAAAACGAGAAATATGTATTAAATATTATATTACAATTATTTAGGGAGTTTTCAAATAATAAAAAAAAAATTAGGCTTGTAGGTATAAAATTATCAAATTTGGAAAGAACTCCAAAAGCTCGACAAACGAGTTTGATATATTATGCCTCTACTTAGTTTTTCAATATCAAATTAATTAGGAGGTTTTCTTTTAATTAACTCTAATATTTTTTTTTGGAGTTTTCTATTTGAAGCAATAATTCCAGGTTTTGTCCATGTACATTTCTTTTCTTTAAATTTTAAGTGTTCACCATTTAAATCTGTGACATTACCGCCTGCTTCCTTTACGAGGAGATCCCCAGGCATAAAATCCCAAGTGAAGGAATGTTCCAGGTCTAGAGGTTTTATATATAGATCAGCAGTACCATCAGCTACCATACAAAATTTTGCCATGCTATCAATCTGAATAAAGTTTCTAATTCCAATGTCTTGAGCAAATTTAAGAACCCAAGGCTGATCATAATGTAACGAATGACACAAACGAATATTACGTAAATCTTCATTATGATTTACCTTAATCGGCTTAAAAACATTATTGCTATATGAAACCTGAGCACCCTGATTTTCTTCTGCAGAAAAAATAGCTAATAAATCTACATTGTAATTTGGTACAGCAATAGCACATATTTTAGGATTTGAGTTAATCATAAATCCCACACCTATAGCATAAGACAATCCTTGCTGGTATCCAATTGTACCGTCAATCGGGTCTATTGTCCATTGGCGTTCTGAAGTTTTACCATGATACCTGATATTTTCTTTTAGGATTTCTAATTTATTTATATTTAATTCTTTGAAACATTGTTTTATCAGATTTTCAGCTTTTAAATCGATAAATTCTACGTTTTCTTCTTCTGCTATTATTTGATCATCTTGGAAGTATTCCCTTATCTGGGAATTAAGATAAATCTGAGAAGCAAAATCTGCCAGTGTTACAGGTGATTGATCAGGCTTTTTATAGGAAAAAGAGCCGAAATTTTTTTTTTTAAACCATTCAGTTATTATTGAGGCTTTTCTAACAATTTCAATTGCGAATTTTAGCTCTTTATTATAGTGCGACATGAGTTAAACTTTAAAGAAAATAATATGGTATATACTATATAGTACCATATTTTTTTTTAATTCTGTTAAAAAACCATTCAGGCATAATAAAGTTGTTACTACAACAGCAAAAATTACTCTACCGAATTATTGCTTTGATTTCAAATAAATAGTTTTCTAACGAGAATTGTGGAGATTTCATGATTTCCATCTGATCTGACTTTTTTATTAAAGCAGATTCTAAATTGTATTCATCTAATAGCCAGACTAATTTGTATAAATCTATTTTTTTCTTAAAATCAACATTTACTTTATAATGTTTAGAATATGAATTATAAAAAGCGTTATAAAAGGAGGGATTATTCAAAGGTTTTAATATCCAATAATCAATCTTGATAAAATCTTGAGCCCTGCTACCAACACACCAAATATCAAAATTTACAATACCATTAATTTTTACAATCCCTAATTCTTCTTTAACTATAATATTTTGACTTTTAAAGTCATTATGCAAAAGAACGTAATCAGTTTCATCATCAATTAATGAATTATTATCTCGATAAAAATCCCTAATTTCATTGCAAAAATCTATTTTATTTTTTTTTGCTTCTTGTAATCTATGTTCTAATTCATTTTCGAAATATTCTGAATAGGAAATTTTCTTTTTTTTACCAATATCATTAATATTGTTGTAATACGAATCAAATTTAACCTCATGTAAATGACCTAATTGTTCACCTAAATTACTAAATAAATTTAGAAATCTTTTAGTAGCCAAGTTTTTACCTTCACTTATATACTGATTAATGAGTTGAAATAAAGGTTTTCCTCTAATATATTCTTGTACTGAGAAAATATTGGGAATAACTTCCTTGGTTTCATCATAGTAAATCAAATTGCAAACTGGAATTATTGGAGGGTTATCTTTATTGAAGATATATTCACCTGTTCTGGTATTGATGATCTCCTTTACTTTATTTCTTAAATCAATATCATTGGGATTCAAAGAATTATCCAAAAATGGATATAGCAGTTTTTCTTTGATTAAATTCTGGAGATAGTTAAACTGACTTGTACGAAATCTAAAAACTAATCGACTCTTTTCAAAATTAACTCTATAGAGTATGTTCCTAGTGTCGATATAAGGACCTTTGATTTTTTTAACTTTGCCTTGTTCAACTAAAACATCAATTTTTGAAAAAGTATTGATGATTTCATCAAATTGGTAA
This sequence comes from Promethearchaeota archaeon, assembly GCA_016839915.1. Classification (GTDB taxonomy): domain Archaea; phylum Asgardarchaeota; class Lokiarchaeia; order Sigyniarchaeales; family SOKP01; genus Loki-b32. Next base: position 20,410 of record JAEOTH010000141.1, on the reverse strand, counting down.
AGCTCTTTTTTACCAAGAAAGTATAATTTATAAATTTGTTTATTATTTTGCATGTAATTAACAGTAGCCTCAATTCGTTCTCTATTAATCGGGTCAATTTGAGTTTGTAATTCCTTGTAGATAGAATTAATATCTGTGTCAGTTCTTGAGATCAAATCCCTATACAAATGTAAAAAAGCATATTTTAAACCTACTTTCTCCCTTACATCATTGGTTTTAACTTCATAAATTTTGTCTCTAATATCATTAATTTGTTCTTGTATTTGGAGAAGTTCTAATATATTGTCTTCTATTCCGTAATTATATAATTTTGAAGACATATTACTAATATTACTAAGACTAGAGAGGATACCACTATATTTTCTCATATCTATTGGAATTAGTTGGAGAAATGTTTGAGAATTTTGCTCCATCCCACAAATAATAGTAAAATCACTGCTTAAATTTTGAATATATGATTTACAATTTTTAATATTATAAAAAGCGTCGATTATACCTTTCAAATTTGAGAATTGCAGTATATAATCTAGTAAATTTGAGTCAATCTCATTTCCAGCGAATAGAGGAGGATTATTAATCAAATATATTTGATTTTTTATGGTGTTCGAACCCAGAATATTTTCAAAAAAGCTTTTTAATTCCTCTTCAGATTGTTTTTCTGAAAGAGGAGGAGAAATCAAAAAACTAAGATATTCAAATTTCTTACCTAGATTTTCAATCTGATTTATTGTGTCATCTACCTGATCACTATAAATTCCTATAAGGATAGGTATTTTCTTTTCTGTGATTTCTGATACCATTTCTACAAGATTTATCTTTGCTGTTGTAGAATATAGATCTCCATCACCTATACTCCCAAAAAGAAGAAGAGAATTTGCTTCATTTGTAAGAATATGACGGATAAGGAGTGAATTAAGATTGTTGATGATTTTAAGGTCTTGATTATAAAAAGTCAAAGCATCACAAATAATGCCATTAAATAGTGATATTCTTATCTCCTCTTCAATAAATAAGAAGTTAAATTGAGAATTTTTATTTGATTTTATGTATTAATATGATCTCTGAATTAAAATTTTATAATTCTCTTAATAATAATCAATTATCAAATTTAAAATAATAACAAAGGAAGGGGTAAATATTTTCTGTAAAATTGATGATCTCAATTTTCCACTCGTTTCCACGGGGACTTCTCCGTTTATTGGAGCAGGACAATTTGGATTTAAGGCATTTGAATGGCGTAGGAAATTTTTAAATAATCCAAAAGCTATGTTAGAGATATTAGAAACAAGTTATGTTAATGGAGCTCGCGGAATTGAAGTAATCCCTAGTGGAAAAATAATGGAAGCTGCTCAAATAATGAGTGAGACACATAACGATTATGTGATAACAGGATCTACATATCCCGGCATAGACCCTAAGGTAGATATATTAATCGAAAAGGGAGCAAATATAATATTCATTCACGGAATGGTTTCTGATAATAAGGATTCAAATGTATTGAGACTTTTAGATGATATTTCGGATTATGGAATTATTCCAGGTATTGCTACTCATAATCCTATTCCAACATTTCAATATTGTTTAGATCAATCTTTAAATGTAAAAGTGTTTTTAATACCCTTTAATGCAAATGGTTTTTTAATGGGAAACGCGAAGAAATTAGAAAAAATTGTCGATAATACTAAAGATTTTTATTTTATAGGGATGAAAACCTTAGCTGCAGGAGAGATTAAACCAGACATTGCTTTTCAATATATTGCTAATCATAATATTTGCGCAGTAACAATTGGAATGGTTACCAAACAACAGGCAGAAGAATCAACCAAAATTGCCTTAAGTTCATTAAATAGTAAATATAAATAAAATTTAGATTTTTTTAGAATCTTTAAAAATATCAAAGATATCCATTTCATAATCGATTGTATCCTCTGGTAATAAAGTTGGATCTTTAATGAGTTTAGCTAAGTAATATATTTTTGCTCCTCTTTCAAGGTATTGTAGTACTGTATAAGCACCATCTAAATGACTACCACAACATAAGTTCCCATGATTTGCCAGCAAAACAGCATTTCTTTCCTCTAGAGCTGCTAAAACACCATCTGCTAAATCTTCACTTCCTGATTCTCCATATTCAGCACATAGAACTTCACCGCCTATATATGGAACAAATTCTTCAAAGATTGGAGGGATAGTAAGTTTTAATGCGCTAAGAACAGTAGAATAAATACTATGAGCATGAATAATTGCGTTAACATCATCCCTTTCTTTATATATCCCCAAGTGCATTTTTTTTTCCACAGAGGGATTCCTATTTCCTTCGATAACTCTTCCTTCCATATCAATTGTAAGAATATCTTCAGATGACATTTCATCATAGGCAACATTGCTTGGTGTTATTAAAACGCATTCATTATCAGTATTTTTTATTCTAATGCTAACATTACCAGCTGAACCAATCACATGCTTTTCCTTTAATAAATGTTTACACAGTTCTACCATTTCTTTTTTTAGGTCAGTAATCTTATCAGTTATTCGAGAATTCTTTATTTCTACTTTATTAAGCACTTCAGGGTTCATAATAAATTGAGGATTTTTACCATTTAGCCATAATGTAAGATCGTTTAATATAATTTCAGACTGTCTTTCAACTACTTCTTGTGTATCCCCTCCAATATGGGGTGTGATTATTGCATTTTTTAATTCAATGAATTCATTATCTTCATCAATAGGTTCAAGAGGGAAGACATCAAGAGCAGCACCTCCTATTTTTTCTTCTTTTAGCGCTTTTTGTAAAGCTTCATAATCAAGAATACTCCCTTTAGATGTATTAATTAAATAGGCAGTTTCTTTCATCATCTGAATTCTATTTTCATTGAGAAGATTCAAATTTTCATCAGTCGCAATTGCGTGTATAGTAATAAAATCTGAATTTTTCATTAAATGATCAATATCTGCTTTTTTCCCATATTCCTTGATGATTTCATCGTCTACATAAGGATCATATATCAGAAAATCAACTTCAAACGGTTTTAATCTTTTTGCAACTCTACTTCCAATTTGCCCCAAACCTATTATTCCAATTGTTTTACCCTTCAATTCAACACCTTGAAATTTATTTAAATACTCAACAAAATCTTCAAATTCAATTATTTCAAAGTCATTTGAGTGAATTATCCTATCGACTTTCTGTAATTTTCGAGCTAACATTAACATCAATCCTATTGTTAATTCTGCTACAGCATCTACGTTTCTTAGTGGAGTAAAAAGAATGGGAATGTTATTTTTAGTAGCTGCTTTCAAATTAACATTAAATGGATCACCTCTACAAGATATAATAAGCTTCAGATTAGTACGTTCAAACAGATCTTCTTTTTTTAAATCATCTGCTTCAGTTATAAAAATATCATAATCCTTAAGTTTTTCAACAAGTTCTTTTGCATCAAAATATATTATCCCTGTTTCTCTCCATGGTTCATATGTTATTTCCATCAATTTTTCTAATTCATTCAAACACTCTTCTGTAATATTTGCTGTTATTATGGCTCTCATTATACACACTCTTTTTTTTAAATAAATTTTAATGTTAAAACATTAAACTTCGAAGTTTCATTAGACTTCTTATACTTCCTTCAATTATTTTTATTTTCCCATCAGAGTACGCTTTTACAGCCCCTAGTTCTTTGTTGAATAAATTAATCATTACCTCTTCTCCAGCAAATTCAATTTTTACTGGTGCTGTGTCATCTCCACTGTTATCTTTTATTTCAATTCCCTCATCTTTATTAACCAAAATTAAAACTTCTCTTTCTGTGTCTAAAAATTTGATTTGGATAGGGTCATCATATCTAGCCAATTTTTTCCTTACTTTTTCATTATTGTTATATCGATTCTTTATTTCTTCTAAACATTCTTCAATTTCCTTAAATCCTGTCATTATTTTCACTTTTCCATCTATTTATTAAAATACATTTACTATTCATATTGGTATTTTAAAATAGATAACAAGCTGTAATAAACAATCCCTATAATAGTTCTAAAAACAATTTAATTTATAGAAAAGAATTTAGAATGATAAAAACAATTTTTAATTGATCTAAATCATATACTATTAAAGAATTCGAATAAAAGATTTTAAATTAACATAAGTTGAGTTGTTTTGAAAATTAATGATTTATTTTTTGAGCTTTCAAATGAAGGCCGATTTAATGTCTTCAAAAGTTTATATGAGGGAAGGAAAAGGCATAACCAATTGGAAAAAGAATTAGATATTCGTGGATCAGAGATTTCTCGTCACTTAAAGAGACTTATAGAGAAAAATTTAGTTAAAAAAACATTAGATAATAAATATACAATTACTAACATCGGGAAAGTTTTCTTAGATGTATTAGAGCTTTTTGCCGTGTCTTTAAGACATGAAAATTTTTTTAATAGTCATGATATTAACTATTTTCCCTTGAATTTAATTTTACAGTTAGGAAATTTAAAAACTATAAAAATTAATAGTGGTACAATGCAAAATATAGAACTATGGTCAGATATAATTAAAAAGTCAGAAAAATTTATTTTAGCGATCTCAGATCAATTTCAGGATTCAATTTTACCTGCTGTTGAACGTAAAATTAATAATATGTCAATTAAGATAAAAGCTCTTGTAGATATAAATGTGTTAACATCAAAAGGTTATGAAAAACTAGAAAATCGCCATAGTTTTTATCAAAAGATAGATATTTCACAAAATATTCGTATGTTAAAAAAGATACATTTCTCACTCCTAGTTACTGATAAAGGAGCTATACTTTTTTTAAGTAAAGAAGGAAAAATTGATTATAGTGAATGTATATATGATGAAAATGCAATTTTTATAAAATGGGCAAAAGAATTATTTGATTGGTATTGGAAGGAAGGTGTTGATATAGACTCTGTTATAAAAAAGAGAAATTAATTTCTACATTTTGCTTATATAGTTTTTTAAATTTTTCCAACTTCTAAATATTCTCTTATACTCATTTGAGATGCGTGGTTCAACTGAAAATTTTTCAAATTTTAGAAGATCTTCAACAACACTCCTATAATCTTGATAAAGATTTAACCCTATTAAGGCATTTATTGCACATCCAAGAAAAGCAGAATCTTTATATTGAGGAACATTAATTTCTTGATTAAGAATATTAACAAGAATTTTACAGAATTCGTAAGATTTAGCCATTCCTCCAGCACAAAATGTTTTTATTTCTGATTGTGCAAATGGATGTAAAGCTTGGAAATTTTCAAGAATCCCAAAACAAATACCTTCAATAGCACTTCGAGCAAAATTTCCTAATCTCGGTAATTCCTCCCCAATCATGCTGGGCGGGGGAAATATAAAAACTCCTCTCTTAATTGATGTTTGATTTTTTATTGCCATGAGTTCTGGGCCTAAAAAGGCATAAGTCGAACCTGCCCCTGGCTCATTGCTACTTAAATAATCATTCATAATTTCATTTGCATCTCTCTTGGATTCTGAAATAAACGCACTCTTGAACCAATCATATACCCTACCTGTACCTCCGGTATTAGCTTCAATCAACCATTTATCCTTAATCACATGACAGTTTGTCCAGAAATTTTGATTAGGATCTATTATTGGCTTATTCACTATTAAATGAATTGGTGCAGTTGTCCCTAAACTAATTCCGATGTTTCCATCCTCAATTGCGCCCATACCTAATAGATTAGCTTGAGTATCACCACATCCTTTCAAAACAGGGAGTTCTTGTTGATTTATATCAATTTCCTTTATTAGATTTAATTTTAAATCTCCAACAATAGTACCTGATTGAACAATTTCAGGAAGTATATCTGGATTTATGTCAAAAGCTTCGATGATTTCCTGACTCCATATTTTTTTATTAATATCAAAGAGTAGTGATTCTCCGAGAGAAGTATAATCACAATAAACTTCTCCAGTAAGTTTATAAACAATCCAATCATCTAGCATTAATATTTTGCTAATATCCTCATACTGATGTTCTTTCTCTTCTTTAAACCATAATAATCGAGCTAATGTGAACATTAAGAATGGACTATGGGCAGTTATTTTAAATAAATCTTCATCTGAAAATTCTTCTTCAATAAGATATGCTGAATCAATGCCCCTCATGTCAGTGTTAGGACCTCCATAAAGCTCATTTCCATGTTTATCTAAGAAAACTGTAGCCATTCTTTGTCCACATGAAGAAATCCCAATAATATTTTCAGGTTTGTTTTCTTTGATAACTTTCTTTATACCTAATTTGATTTTATTCCATATATCATCCATATTAAATCTTTTCGCAAAACCATCGACATCTTCATCAATGATATCATAATTTTGAATAGAGAACGCTTCTATTTCCAATTTATTAGAAATGATACCAACTTTAACTTTTTTAGAAGATATATCAACCGAAAGTATTTTGTCAGAATTTCCCATATACCTTTATCTCTTTATTACGTTTTAAATTTTTATTTTTCACAAAAAATACCTTAGAGGTTTATAATCTTTCTATTTAAGATACTTTCTTATTATTTCGCCTCGAGGTTCTTTTTCCTCAAAAAGTATAGCTTGAAAAGAATAAATTTTAACATTTCTAATATCTTTCCAAGAATCCATTGGCAAGCCCGTTTTGTAGCATGTCTGTGACAAAAACGTTTCAACGTCCCAGTCTCTCCCATGATCAACAGGAACTTGTGGTAGTAATAATCCTCTACGCCATTTTCCTTTTTGAGCAATTAAACCATCTCGCCCAATAATTATTTTATCAAGATATTCTTTTGGATCATTTACTTCTAGTAATTTAGGGGGTGTTAAAATTGAAAGTTCAATAACAATGTTGTTCATTTCTTCAAAAGTTACGGAAGGAAAGCGAGGATCTTCAGTTGCTGAACTTATTGAAACCTTATGGATTGTATCAATTAAAGAATAAGTTGGTTCAATATTACCAATACACCCTCTTAATGGATTTCCACTGACATTATATTGATTTAATGTCACAAAAGCTCCATATTTTTCCGAAAATCTTTCTTTTATTTGATCCGGAACAGGAACACGTCTACTATTTTTTAAAAAGTATTCAATATTTTCTCGAGTAAATTTTATTAGGATTTTACCTTCTTCTAAGCTAAACTCATCTTCATCAGGCATTTTAAAGTCCCTATTATAAACTATTTTATATATTATTATAGCATGTAGACTTTTATATTTTATATCATTCTTTTGATAATTTTTCCATTTGGAGTACATTCTTCAGTATTGATTTCAATTCCTCTCAAAAAGACTTTCCAAATTTGAACATTTGTGCTTAATTTCTCATATGGGGAAAATTTTGCTTTTGTTTTAAAATTTTGAGGATTAATTGAGTATTCTGGAACTTTATCAACAATTAATAAATCCGCATCGTATTTCTCTTTAATAAAGCCTTTTTTTTCCAAATTAAAAAGTAGAGCAGGATATTCTGAGGCTACCATGACGAATTTTTCCAGAGTAAGTTGGTAATCAAATACCTTTTTAAGGATCAATAAAGGATAAGTTTCAAAACCTGGGAATCCAGAGGGTGCATCGAAATAATTTAGAGATTTTTCTTCTATTGTGTGTGGTGCATGATCTGTTCCGATTAATTTTATATTACCTTCCTTTAACTCTTTAAATAGAAATTTATGATGTTCTGGATTTCTTAAAGGAGGTAACACCTTACCGAAATTCTCATTATTTAATATGATTTTATTAGATAAGAGTAGATGATGCGGAGTAACTTCAAAAGATATTTTTAGATTTTTATTTGAAAGTTGTTCTTTATTGATTTCTTGATAACTTTCTATGGAGCTTATATGGCAAAAATGGATTAAAGGATAGAGCTTATATTTTAAATGATTAACTTCAATAAATTCTTTATACTGTTCAATTACAAACTTTACATATTTTTTTTCTGCTTTGACGGGATTAAAATTATTATGATACTCTAAAATAGTTCCTTGCTTTTGATTAAAATTTTTTATAATTTGTTCTTTTTCTGCTTCATGTAAAGGATAAGAAGCGTGAATAAATATAGGAATTTGATATTTAGACGAAATAGCGAGAATATTTTGGAGGTTTTTTGAATTTAACCAATCAATATTATTAAGAGCATTGAGAGGATATATCTTAAAGCCAATAATTCCTAATTTAATCATATTTTTTATCTCATCTTCATCAAGCTCTTTAGGAAATCCCGCAATTAATCCGACATCTACATGAATATTAGGTTTTGCTTTCTTTATCCATAACTTAATCTGGTTCGATGATATTGCAGGAGGTATGGTATTTGGCATATTGAAAACAGTTGTGATTCCTGAAAAGGCTGCTGCCATTGTTCCAGTTAAGAATGTTTCCTTTTCGCTTTGACCGAGATCTCTCAAGTGAGAATGAATATCTATAATTCCTGGTAGAATTAATTTACCATGGCATTCAATTTCCTTTTTATCTTGGTTTTTTTTAACTAATTTTACTAACTCTTTTTCTTCTGGGTTAAATTTAATTTGATCTATAACACCATTGTTAATAAGGAGAACTCCTTCACGAATTAACCCTTGAGAATAAATTTTAGCATTTTTTAATATCATTTTGTTCAAATTTTTATAGACTATTTTGTAGATCTTTTCGAAAATTAATATATAAAATTTTATCTTCGACAGATTTTATTTTTGGAAGTGAAGTAATTTTACTAGTTTTTAATTCTTTGAATAAGTCTAAAATATTTGTATTTTTTCCTACAAAATTATATGTTGCTATGATAAAGAAATTATTTTCCTCGATTGGTGGGAAGTTTTCTTCTAAATTTTCCACTTCTAATCCTTGTTCAACATCTAGGGAATCATCTAAAATAAAATACGTTTTTCCATATGAAATTGAACTATAAAATTCAATAAATTTAATGTTATCTGAAAATTTGTGGCCAAATATTCCAGGAGTTGATTTTATCCATCCTAAATTATTAAGATCAGTGTCTTTTTGCATTTTATGTAAAATCTTTTCTAAAAGTAATGCTTGAGATCTTTCATCTGGACCTAGAAAGCGTAATCTTTTTCCTTCAAATTTTATTAAAATATGCTCTTCCTGGAAAAAAAGATAAAAATTATTGTCTTTTCTTATGGAATAAGACAAACAGAAAGTTTCTCTTACACAAGAACATATTTTATAGATAATAGGAGGTGTTATTCCCTTATCAATATCAAGTTTTGAGTAATTTACGATTTCTTCAATTAGTAATAATATATTAACCAAGACACTCAAACAATTTAATTATACAAAATTAATTAAAACTTACCTAACTTTTTCATAAAATCTGCTGCTGCTTTTCCACCTGGCATTCCGGGCATACTTTTCCCTTTTTTCTGCATTTGAAGAAATCTCTTCATAAATTTTTTCATTTGGGAGAATTGATCGAGCATTTTATTTATTATTGAGTAATCAGTTCCACTTCCTATAGCAATTCGCCTTTTTCGAGTTTTTTTAATGATTTTTGGATTATCTTTTTCATCTTGTGTCATAGAATTAAGAACAACTTCCCATTTTGCAAGATTTGCTTCAGCATCCTCTTTTAAAGCGTCTGGGATATTTCCACCACCCATCATAGATAAGATCTGCCGAAATTTTCCTACTTTTTTAATACTTTTTAACTGTAGATATAAATCATCAAGAGTAAATTTGCCATGCACCATCCGCTTGACAACGTCAGAATCAATATCTACTTCTGCTTCTTGTACTTTTTGGACTAGTGATTCAATATCGGGTATTCCAAGCAACGAACCTACGAACTTTGATGATTCAAATTCTTCAAAATCATCAATTTTTTCACCAACACCAATGAATCTAATACCAACATTAGAAGCAGCACAAGCAGATAAGGCACCACCACCTTTAGCAGTTCCATCTAATTTAGTGACAATAATTGATCCCAATTTAGTTGTTTGAGCAAATGCTTCTGCTTGATTGAATGCTTGTTGACCTAGAGTGCCATCAATTACTAATATTATTTCGTTTGGTTTTAGTTTTTGTTCGATAATTGCCATTTCTTTCATTAATTCTTTTTCTTCTTTATGTCTACCAGCCGTATCTGCAATTATTATATCATTTCCATCATTGATTGCTCTTTTAGTTTCCTGAATTGCAATTTTAATCGCATTTTTCTCATTAGGATTTCCGTAACATTTCACACCTACTTGTTCTGATAATTGAACGAGTTGCTCATAGGCTCCAGGTCTCCAAGTATCAGTTGTTAACGTTGCAACTTTATACCCTTTACTTTTATAAAATTTAGCTAATTTTGCTATGGTTGTAGTCTTTCCGGAACCTTGAATACCAACAAGCAGAATCACATTCTTTTTACCAGACTTTATACGAATTGGAGCGGGTTTACCCCCTAAAAGTCGTATTAGTTCATCATGTACTAACTTAATAATAAAATCTCTCCTTCTTGAAGGAGATTCCTTCTGAAGTTGGGTATTCATAGCCTCTTTTCTGATATTTTCAGTCATTTCATATACAAGTTCTACTTTTACGTCTGAACTAAGAAGACTACGCTGTAATTCTTGAATCAGCGCATTTATAACATCCTTATCTATTTTTGGAAGACGTCTTATCTTTCTAATTGCCGCATCCAAAGATCTTCCTAGTTTTTCTAAAACCATTAAGTACACGCCATTTTTTTTTTAGAGTATTTGAAATAATACGTAAAAACTAATATTTTTTTTTGAATAAATATAATATATTATAAATTAAAAGAAATGACTAGTATTAAAAAATTTTGGATGAGAATTAACAAACTAAGGTGTATAAGAAATTGTCTATTAGAAGAACAGAGATACAAAAATTAAAAACTGGGCAATATATAATGGTGGATGAAGAACCATGTATTATTAAAGCTACTGAGCGATCTAAAAGTGGAAAACATGGTCATGCTAAAGTTAGAGTTGTTTGCGTAGGCATGTTTGATAATAATAAACGTTCACTAACCATTCCAAGCGGTCATATGGTTGAAGTTCCAGAGATTATCAAAGGTAATGCTCAGATTAACTTTATTGAGGATTTATCAATCAATATCATGGATTTAGAGTCTTATGAATCATTCGATGTTGATTGGCCCCAAGATGAGAATTTAAAGAATAAATTAAAGGAAGTTCAAGCGGATCCTAATAAAATCTCAAGTGCACAAGTAGAGTATTGGCAATTGGCAAATAAAACACTTATAAGTAGAGTTTTTAGTAATTAGAAAGGTTGAATGTGACTAAACTTAAATATCCATTATTTTTTTTAGAGTATAAAATCCGAGGGTTATGGAAAAAAAATCAATTGCTTTAGCTTGTAGGATGGATTCGGAAAAAGCAATTAAATTAACAAGGAGAATTTTTGAATTTTTAGTTCAAAAAGGTGAAGTAGTTTATTTGGAAACAAGAATAGCTCCTAAAATTTTTCCACATAATGGTATGGATCTTGGTGAAATGAATGCAGAGAATATTAAATTCATTGTAATCGTTGGTGGAGATGGTTCAATATTAAGAGTAGCTAAAAATTTATTTCAACAAAATCCTCCTCCTCTTTTAGGTGTAAACGTCGGTTCTATAGGTTTTTTAGATGAATCTAATGGGAGAACGATATTTAAAGATTTAACTAAAGTTTTGAATGGAGAATATACCTTAGAAATATGTTCCAAAATAACAGCTTATATCGTAAAAAATTCTGGCGAGATTCAGTTGAGTAATGCATTAAATGAAGTATTAATAGCATCATCTAAAAGTTCTAAAGTTTTACAAGTCTCAATTAGACTTGATGGAATATTTCTAAATCGAAGTTATTTAGATGGAATTATTATTTCAACCCCTACTGGATCAACAGCTTATAATTTAAGTGCGGGTGGGGCAATTGTAAATCCCATTATGGAAAGTATGCAATTGACTCCTCTAAATAGTTTTGCTGGGTCAGGTTTAAAACCCATAATAGTACCTATTGATTCTGAAATCGAGATTCAGCTTTTAAGACCAAGATTAGATGGTAAAATTGTGATAGATGGACAACAAATCATTAAAAGTATTGCTCCTAATACTAAAATTAGAGTTCGTAAAGCAAAATCTAAAAATAAATTTATACGATTTAGCGGAAGTTATTATACACGCTTAAGAAAGAAAATAATTGGTACAGTAAGAAGAGTACCTATTGATGATTCTCCTGAAGAATAAATGTTTTAAAATAATATGCATGAAAATTATTTCTATCACCGAAGATTAGTGCTATGAAAGAAAAAGCTTCAATTTATATATTTGATGCTAATATTTTCCTAACTGGACTTGATTTTAATATTATCGAAGCAACTATATATACGACCCCTTCTATAATTGAGGAAGTAAAAGTTAGCAAATTTGAAGAAAAAAATAGAAATATATTGAACAAAATCAATGTCGCAATTGAGAGCAAAAAATTAAACTTAAAAATCCCTCAAAATGAATTTATTATTAAGATAAGAGAAATTTCTAAAAAAACAGGGGATTTCAATGCTCTTTCAGAAGCAGATAAAGAACTTATAGCATTAACTTTAGAGTTAAAAGAAAAACAAGGTGGCGATATCAAAATCTATTCTAATGACTATTCTATTGAAAATGTATGCTCTGAACTGGGTATTCCCTTTTCTTCATTATATAAAGATGGAATTGCCTCAAAAATAATTTGGGAAATTTACTGCCCCCAATGCAAAAATATCTATAAGGCTGAAGAATTAAATAAAGTTTGCGAAATCTGCGGTTCAAAAATAAGAAGACGACCAAAAAAGTAATATATTATATTTTAGTGGTAATTATATAAGGTGGATCATAACTATATATAGAAACAGAGTAAAATTAAGATATGGGAATTAAATTAGCAGAGTTAGTAAATGAAGTTAAGCGAACTATTACATTTGAAAATCTCTTTAAAAAAAGCATAGCAATTGACGCATTTAACACAATTTATCAGTTCCTAGCTATAATAAGACAGACAGATGGAACTCCTTTAAAGGATTATCAAGGAAATGTAACATCACATCTTTCTGGATTATTTTATAGATCAATTAATTTTTTAGAACACAATATTAAACCAATTTATGTTTTTGATGGAACTCCTTCTGAATTAAAATTAGACACGATAAAGGAAAGGAAAAAAGTTAAGGAAAATGCCAAAGAGAAAATGATTCAAGCTCAAGACGATGAGGATTTTAGAGAAGCTAAAAAATTTGCTCAATTTACTTCTACTCTGGATTCAGGTATGATTGAAGAGAGTAAAAAATTGATCGATTTTATGGGAATACCAATAATTCAAGCCGATTCTGAAGGTGAGGCTCAATCAGCTTATATTGTTGATAAGGGTGATGCGTGGGCATGTGCATCTCAAGATTATGATACTCTATTATTCGGAGGAGAAAGATTGTTAAGAAATTTTGCCATCAGTCGAAGTAGAAAAGTGAAAGATACAACTGTTACATTAGATATAGAATATGTTTCATTAAATAAATTCTTAAATAATCTTGGAATAACACGAGAGCAACTTATTGAGATGGGAATACTGATTGGAACTGATTTTTTTCCTGGTATTAAAGGTATCGGTCAAAAAACGGCATTAGATTTAATTAGGAAATATGGAACGATAAAAAATATATTGAACAATCAAATTAAGATAGGGGGAAAAGAAATTATTTTAAACTTAGAATTAGTTGCCCAAATCAAAGATATATTTTTGAAACCCGATGTTAAAAAGGATTATAAAAAACCCAGACAAAAAAAGATTAAATTTGATAATCTGGAAGAATTACTAATAGAACAACACAATTTCTCACGGAAAAGGGTAGAAAATGCTCTTGAAAGATTGAGGAAATTAGATACTTCAAAAGTTCAAGTATCATTGGATGATTTTTTTAAGTAAAAAAAAATGAAAAAACTTGCTTGAGAAAAAGCAAAAATTTTTACGAAATTAATAATTCTCAATATTAGAATATAAAAATTATAGGAAAATTGATTTATTATGTCATCAAAAGGCAATAATGATAAGGAGAAGGATGAATATGCAAGTGTTACCTTACGTGTTCAAAAGGCTAAAAAAAGGGATATTGGGCGAAATATTATCAGAATTGATCCTAAAACAATGGAAAAGCTAAAAATTCAAACTGGCGATGTAATAGCAGTTATTGGTAAGAAAGAGAGCGCTGGAATTGCATGGCCAAGTTATCCTCAGGATAATGGTTTAGGAATTGTGCGAGTAGATTCTAGACTTCAGAAAAATACTGGAACTAGAATAGATGATACAATTGAAATTAAAAAAGTTAAAGCAGAGACTGCACAGAATGTTGTTCTAGCTCCATCAAATTTTCCTATAAAAAATAATCCTAGATTTGAAAGTTTTGTAAAAAGGAAGTTAAATGGTTATCCAATAACTATTGATGATTATATTTTTATATCTATTGGAATTAGCAGAGAGATCACATTTAAAGTTATAAGTATGAGGCCTCAAGGAGTTTGTCAAATTAGGCAAGACACTGTGCTTAATTTAAGTGATAGAATCACTGAAGAAGTGGAAAGGGGTCTTAGTTATATAACTTATGAAGATGTTGGTGGATTAGACAGGGAAATTCAGCGTGTTAGAGAAATGGTTGAATTACCTTTAAGACATCCCTCATTGTTTAAACGATTAGGTATAGATCCCCCTAAAGGAGTTCTTCTAAGAGGTCCTCCTGGTTGTGGAAAGACTTTATTAGCAAGGGCTGTAGCTAATGAAAGTGAGGCGTATTTCATCTCGATAAATGGTCCAGAAATAATGAGTAAATTTTATGGCGAATCTGAAAAAAAGTTAAGAAAATTATTTATTGAAGCAGAGGAAAAGAGTCCTGCTATTATATTTATAGATGAAATCGATGCTATAGCTCCAAAAAGAGAAACTGTCACAGGAGAGGTAGAACGTAGAGTAGTAGCACAATTATTAGCTTTAATGGACGGTTTACATGGTAGGGGAAAAGTTATTGTGATAGGAGCTACCAATAGACCAAATAGTTTGGATCCTGCCTTACGACGCCCTGGAAGATTTGATAGAGAAATTGAAATAAAAGTACCAAATGAAAAAGGAAGGAGAGAAGTATTTCAAATACATACACGAAACATGCCTCTTGTCAAAAATATTTCATTAAAGGAATTTTCTCAAATAACACATGGTTTTGTAGGGGCAGACATATCTGCAGTTTGTCGTGAAGCCGCAATGTCAGCATTACGTCGATATTTACCGAAAATTGACTTAGAGTCAGAGATAATTGATCCTGAATTATTAGAACAAATTGAAGTTACTAAAGAGGATTTTGAGGAAGCGTTAAAAGAAATTTTGCCTTCTGCAATAAGAGAAGTGTTTGTGGAAGTCCCAAATGTGCCATGGGATCAAGTAGGTGGTTTGGATGAGTTAAAACAACAGTTAATTGAAGCTGTCGAGTGGCCATTATCAAATCCTAGTATTTTTGTTCGTATGGGAATAACACCCCCAAAAGGTATCTTACTTTATGGTCCACCTGGTTGCGGTAAGACCTTATTAGCAAGAGCAGTGGCTACTGAAAGTAAAGCTAATTTTATTTCTATTAAAGGCCCTGAACTATTATCTAAATGGGTGGGGGAATCCGAAAAGGCAATTCGAGAAGTATTTCGCAAAGCTAAAATGGCATCTCCTTGTATTATCTTTTTTGACGAATTTGATTCGATCGCACCAAGTAGGGGAAGACATACCTCAGATTCTGGTGTAACTGAAAAAGTTTTGTCTCAATTTTTGACCGAATTAGATGGATTAGAAGTAATGAAAGATATTGTAGTGATTGCAGCTACTAATCGTCCAGATATCTTAGATCCCGCATTAATTAGACCTGGAAGGATTGATAGGATATTGTTAGTACCATCACCAGATGAAAAGGGAAGATTTGAAATACTGAAAATATTTACTGAAGGAATGCCCTTAACGAGTAACATATCTTTAGAGAAACTAAATGATATGACTGAAGGCTTTTCTGGAGCTGATATTGAAACATGGTGCCGTGAAGCGGCTATGATTGCCTTGAGAGAAAATATTAGAGCTCGTAAAGTATCCTTCGAGCATTTTAAGGAAGCAAGAGATGTAGTATACCCTACTTTAACCTCTGAAGTAATTAAATGGTATGAAACATTTGGTGAAAAGTTAAAAAGTAGGAGAATTGAAGAGTCTAAGGAAGAAAGATTATTTGTATAAATTCCATAAAATTAATTATTTACCATAAATACTAGAAATTAAATCTTTATTTCTAAATTTTAACAGGTGAAATATTATCGAATCGCAACGATGGAATCAAAACCCAATATTAAACTCTGTAATTGATATTTTAATAAAGAATAAAGGGGAAATATTAGATAAAAGGCTTGAAGAACTTCTTAAAAAGGAATTTCCATTTGTGAATTCATTACTATTAGAAGAACTCTTTATGAAATTAGAAAGTATGAACATCATTAATGTTTTTAGAGTCTCAAAGAACAAAAAAATGATAGTTTTTAATAAAAATAATACAGCTATAAGAGAAGGATTAACAAAAGAACTATTTTAATTCTTCATTTTGCCAGTTTAAGCAAAATTGAGCTAATGAAATTTCATCACGTTTTGATTTAAAATTTCTCTTTCTTATATCAACAAATACAGGATAATTCACGGCATTTCCCATTATTATCATTTCTCCTACTCCTAAACTGGAAATCATACTGGCATATTCTTTGGTAATTGCTTCTGAACTGTCCATTAGATGTTTTAAATCATATGGATTTTTAATATTTAGAACTAACTTAGAATTACATTGCGATAAAGCTGTTGTACTTAATTTTTTTGGTCTCTGACTAATTAAGCACAAGCAAGCCATAAATTTCCTCCCTTCTCTAGCAATCATTTCAATAATGTGTTTCGAAATTGCTTTAGCATGTGCGGCTTCAGGACAAAATTGATGCGCTTCTTCAACGATTAGCAGAAAAGGAGGAATTTTATTTATTCTTCGAAGATTAAACAATCGATTGCAAATATAATCAACAATTATTTGCTTTTTCCTAATACTTATTTCATTTTTAAAGTTAAAAATTGTTACTTGTTGTTTGTTTATGATCTTATTTAATATTGGATTTTCTTGAGTACCAAATAGTCTCAATCGTCCTAATTCTGATAACCAACCTATCAATGCTTGTTTTGTACTCCGATTTCCATCAGATTCTGTTTCGATCTGCTCGATTAAGTCGTTTAAACTATATTTGTTCTTCTTCTCTTTTTTCAATTTTTTTATGTATTTTGAAAGTTCCCTTACCTGAACATGTGAAATTTGTTCTTGATATTTCTTAAAGGCATAGACTGATAATTTTGGGATTCCAATTTGAAAATATGAAATATCTTGAATTTTTATATTATTTTTTAGTTCAGGAATATTTTTTAAATAAGTATATTCTCCATGAACATCAAACAGTATTATAGCCGGGGTGCCATAATCTTCATTTCTAGAGAGTAGCTCTTCAATAAGGACTGATGTAAGATAACTCTTTCCTCCTCCTGAAATTGAAAGCACAGCAAAATGTTTGTTTAGCAGTCTATTCATATTAATTTTCGCAGGGGAATTTGTTACTTTTATTTGGCCAATATTTAATCCAAATTCAGTATCAAATCCAAGAAATTTAAAGAGAATATTTTCTTCTACAATGTAAACTCCTTTTCCTGGACTAGCAGGGTAAGTCATTCGTTGAACTTTCTCGATTTCATCTAACTTATTACTTCTGAATTTGATTAATCCTAAGCATTTTACAATAGCAATTGCGAATTCAAAATCATCACTTGGAAAAAGGCCTTTTAAAATATTTGGATTATTGTTATTATTGTAAGCTTTAATTGTTAGGGCATCGGTAAAATATTCATTCAGTATGGCAATTTCTTCGATCACGCCAATTAAAAACCCTTCATTTGATTTTGTATAGACAAATAATCCTTTTTGAATAAATATATTATCTTGTCTTTTATTTATAACAAAAGGGAACTTGGATACATTTGGTAATTGTAAATAATTAAAAACTGTTCCAACTTTAATAGCCATATTATCAAATTGGGTAATTAGATCGATTAAAATAATGGTTTGAATTTATTAGAGAACAATATTGTATAAAAAAAAAAGAAGAGCAAAAGATTTCTAATTTAATCAAAAAAAAATATACTATTTTTTCTTTTCTTTCTCCAATCCACCAAGTAATTTCAATATGAGATAATATCCGTTGCGCCAGAAGTAAATGAGTCCAAGTGTTATTCCAACCAGCATAAAGAGTCCTATTCCTATAAATAGCACTCGAGGACCTGTACTTCCTAATAGAGTGAGAATTATTGATGGGTCTCCTGTACCACTAGTAAAAATATCCCATAAAATTGCAAAAATCAATCCGCCAATAATGCCAATTAAACTGATTAATAATCCCCACGCAGCAATCTTGACATCTGTACGATTTTTATATTGTTCTTCAAGTTCCCTCTTTTTATATATAAACTGAATCAACGATCGTGAAGTCTTTCTGAATAATCCAAAAAAGAAGATTAGCAAAAAAAACATACCTGCTAGAAGCCCGCCAATGATAGCTATCTGATATCCTAAATTGAGTTGTAAAAATTGTTCCCATTTTCCAGTTGTACCAATAAAGAAATCTGCAATAGTCCAAACAACGCCTCCTAGTGAAACTATTGTGGCAATAACTATTATAATAAAAAAGATTAAAGCTATTACTCTCTGACTTTTCCTATATTCTTTCGTTAAACTTGAAGATTCATGTTCCATCTCATTCACTTTTTTCTTTTTCTTCTCTGCAAGTTATTTTAATTATAGAAAAGATAACATTCTAAATATATAAAATTGATTATTACGACGTAATTTCTGTAATTAATTAAAATCTTAATTTAAAGTAATTTCATCGAATTTTTTGTATAAATTTTTACTTTTTAATAATTCATACAGTTCATAAGAAAATTGATAGATTTTTTCATATGATTTATGTCGTTCATCATTAGGAATCCATTTTCTATCGATTTTACATAAATTTTCAGCTGCTTTTGAAATATCTGGGAAAATTCCTGCTCCCGAAGCAGCCAATATCGCAGCACCAAGTGAAGTTGATTCTTCAATAACATTTCTAACGCAAGTTATGCCTAAAACGTCAGCATAAACCTGATTCCAAAAATCAGAACGAGATCCTCCCCCAGTTAACATTAATTCTTTTGGTTCAATTCCTAATTCTTTAAAAACTTCGATATTTTTTCTTATTTCATAAGCCACGCCCTCGAGTACAGCCCTATAAAGATCTTTACGTTCATGACCCAAAGCTAGACCAAAAATGATACCTTTTGCATGAGGATTCCAATGAGGAGCTCCAGAACCAACGAAGTGGGGAATGAGGAGTATTCCCTTTGCCCCAATCGATGACTTCTCTGCTTCAGCGGTAATTAAATCATAAGGATCTTGGCCTTCTTGAGCAGTTTGGCATTCTGCATATCCTAATTGATCTCGAACCCATCTAAGTACTGCTCCAGTTGTAAATATACTTGCCTCTTGTACCCATGTACCCGGAACTGCATGGCAACTACATAAAACACGCTTCTCGGGATCGAATTTTGGTTGCGATAAATAAGCCAGAATAAAACTCCCTGTTCCTGTTGTGCATTTAATTTTACCAGGAGATACTACCCCTACGCCTAAAGCAGCAGATTGTTGATCTCCTGCTCCAGTTACTACTAAGGTTTTTTTATCAAATAATGTTTCTTCAGTTACAATCTCTCCAATATCAAGTCCACTTTCTAATGCATCTGGCATCTTATCTAAATCTATCTCCAATTCAGATGCAATATCTTCTGAATATTTTAATTTATTAATATCAAATAACATTGTTCGTGAGGCATTTGAAAAATCAGTACAGAATTTGCCTGTTAATTTATGAATAATGAAATCTGAGACAAGTAAAAATTTGTGAGTTTTCTGATAAATTTCTG
The DNA here is from genome assembly GCA_016839915.1 of Promethearchaeota archaeon. Taxonomy (GTDB): domain Archaea; phylum Asgardarchaeota; class Lokiarchaeia; order Sigyniarchaeales; family SOKP01; genus Loki-b32. The sequence continues at coordinate 351 of JAEOTH010000141.1, read as the reverse complement.
GTTTTTCATCTTTAAACCATAGAATTTTTGTGGCTGAGAAATATGGATCAATTGTTAATCCTGTTGTTTCATATATTTTATCAATACCAATTTTAGATTTAATATATTCCACCTGATCTATTGTCCTTCTATCCTGCCAAACTAATGCATTATGGAGTGGATTTCCACTTATATCGACGGGTACAATTGTTTCCCTCTGATTCGTCACTGAAAGACTTACAATCTCAGTTTTATCAATTCCACTTTTTTTTATTGCTTTCTCTATTGTTGTTTTAATTGAATCCCACCATGTATTGGCATTTTGTTCAACAAATGAGGGAGAAGGATAAAAACTCTGCCATTCTTGATAAT
>JAEOTH010000033.1 GCA_016839915.1 Promethearchaeota archaeon | reverse complement strand
TCCTGGAATTTCTGGTTATGAGCTCCCCATAATTTTTGGAGTGGCTACTTTAGGTATAATTAGCATAATTTTCGTTGTCATGAAAAAAAGACGATAAAAATCTTAATCTTTTTTTTTTTTTAATTTTCTATTTTACTTTTTATAGTTTTATTAAACAAATCTCCAAAAAGCTTTACTTTTCCGGAAATAATTCCACGTGATAAATACATAAAAGGCGTATCTATAACTCCAAAAAACCATTTTGTTAAGATCTGACCCCATATTACAGGCCAAATATCAAATAGACCTCCAAATGCGATACTCACAAAAATCAAGCTGTCTAATGCAAGAGTAGGGATATCACTGAATACATTTCTTAACCATAAATTTTTGCCTTTAGTAAGTTGTTTGAATTTAGCAAATAACACAGCATCGAGATTTTCGGTTATTAAGAAAGCAATCCAAGATGCGGCAGTTATACGTACTGTTGATCCAAAAAAGTTTAGCCAAAATTGCTGAGCTGTTGCCGGGTCACCTCCCCAAAAAACAGCGGGGGGTATTTCAATACTAAACCAGATAAAAATTGTCATGACAATCTGCGTAAAAAAGGCAATTAAAATCATTCTATGCGTTCTTTTTCTGCCAAAATTTTCGTTTACCATATCAGTTATTTGAAATGTAAAAGGAAATATCAGAACCGCCACTGGTGCTGTTATCTCAAAATCGCCAATGCTAAAATCACCTATTTTGGCTGCTAATATTTGGGACATCGTAATAAATAAGACGTAAAACGCAGTGGCAACATCTTCTCTCTGATAAATTTTTATATATTGACTGATTAGAACTGTAGCAACAAAGATAACAATAATCCATACAATTAACACTAACCACATAGTAATCAACTCTTTAAAGAATATAATAGAACTATTAACTTTTGTTCATAAATATTTGTTAACTAAAAGATTTTTCAATTTAGGAGTTAATATTGAGGAAAAGTTTATGTGTATTAAATTGCTTTTTTTTTTAAATATACGTTTACACGTCGAATTATTTTATATCGAGGGAATTTGATATTAGGGACCAAGATGTATATACGACCCTCAAACTAATTAAGAAATTTATCAAAAAAGATACTGGTTCTTTACCTTTATCCTTGCGTAAAAGCTATACAGTTATTCACTATTATAATGAAATTGTTCGGTTTTGGAATAAATTAAATTTTATTGTTAAAACAAATATTAAGGATCCTGATTCTATTGGAATTGATAAAATATCCGAATATTTATATGCTACTTATAGAATGTTATGGGAAAATGCTTCTGAAAATGATATCATTAATGAATTAAAAGACATTGATAAAAAAGTCTTAATTAAACTCAAATCATTTTCTTTGAATAAAAACCTCGCAAATAAAAATGAAAAAGAAAAGCTGAGTATATTAGAATCTGTACCCAGTTTTATGATTGATCACCTTCTCTCAGTAATGAATATCGATTTTTTTAAGAAAAACATTAAATTTATGAATGGATTAGAAAATGAGATTGAAGTTACTGTACGTATTAACAATCTTCATGAAAACTTAAGTTTTAAAGAAATATCATCAAAAATTAAAGAAAGCTTAGAGTATAAAAAAATAGTTTATCGTGAAGATTCAGATATTCCCGAGTTATTATGGATACCACGTTCACAGAAAAATAAGATCATTAAAAATTCCTTATACCAAAATGGATACTTAATATTTCAAGATAAAGCATCAGCAGCAGTAGTTGAAATATTATCTCCTCGACAAGAAGATGTAATATGCGATATGTGTGCCGCTCCAGGAATAAAAACAAGCTTAATAGCTCAACGTACAGATAACAAGTGCCATATTTTAGCAGGAGAATTTCTTACTGAAAGGGCAAATCTGATGAGGTTTTTACTAAAGAAATTAAATGTCTTGAATGTACATATCTTAAATACTGATAGTATCATTTTCCCTATCCGATTTCAAAATTATTTTGATCTCATTTTGCTTGATGCTCCATGTACTGGTTCAGGATCTTTACTGAACAATCCAGAATTAAAATGGCGTCAAAACAAATCATTTTTATATCAAAATGTAACTTTACAAAAGAAGCTAATCGAAAGCGCTTTAAAATTGTTGAAGCCTAATGGTGTTTTAGTCTTTTCTACTTGTAGTTTTTATCCAGAGGAGGGAGAATATCATATTTTAGAATTTAAGGATAACCTAATACCTTTAAATTTACCGAAATGGATCTCTCCAAGTTATAAAATTAATGGTTCAAGTATTCCGGGAACAGGAAGGTTGTTTCCTTCAGTCCATCAAACTCAAGGTTTTTTTATAGGAAAATTCAAAAAAAAGGAATAATTACATGTATAATGCCAAAACAAAAATTTTGGACTATAGGACAGATTGATGCCACAGGGGTACGAGGTCCACATGAAAAAGAGCTTGAAGATATTAGTAAAGTGAAATATCCTCTTTTTATAAACTTGAATACGGATACACTTAAAGATATCGTACACAATGACTTAGGAGGAATAATTGAGAACATTGGTTTTGATGAAGATTGGACAATTTCTATTGAAATGTTTCCCGAAGTAAATATTCATATGGTTTATAGCTTTTTCGGGGATGAGTTTGGTGATGGTATTGAAGCTGAATTCAAATTTTTATTCTCCGGTGAACGAGTATTTTGGGTTCCAGGAGAAGATAGTGCTACATTTATCGACATTGTTATGGATTTAATTGAGAGAAAATTAAATAATAAAGTACCCTTTGAAAAGGATTATGATGAAAAAACAGAATTGATGGAAAAAGTATTAGAACAGCGAAGTGAACCATTTATTCTTTTAAAAGAAAGTGATAAGGAGAATTTAGCTACTTTCCTAGGAGCAGAAGTAAGGAACCTTGATAACATTTGGACCATTAAAAAGGAAATCTTCCCTGAAATTTTTATTGAAATTAAATGGAATGAAAAAGTTGGTTTAGACATAAAATTCTCTGGTGACAATCTATCTAAAAATATTGATAGTTATCATATAGAATTTATAGGTATCTTCTTCATTAACCACATACTAAGATTTATAACTGTGAATAATATTGATAAAGATTTACCTGACATTTGTTATATTATGTTCTCAAGGTACTATACAAAAAATATTGGAAATTGGGTACATAGAACTAGATAAATTAAAAAAAGATATTTTTAATAATTTTAAATAGCTGTCCAAATTACAGACCTGCCTTTTTTTTCTGCTCGTGTAATTTTTTTTGCATTTTCCAAATCTGCCATAACTTTCCAAATTTGGGAATTACTCAATTTAAAGTATCTCCTCAATTCTGGAGTTGACATTTTAGTTCCATTTAATAAATTTGGGATTAGTCTTTTTATTTCCTCTATAGTATTTTCATCAGAATCAGAAGCCTTAGGACTCTCAACTTCTTCCTCCTCACTAACTTCCATTTCTGTGATTAATCTGGAAGCAATTTTATTCAACTGCTTAATGCTATTATCAAGATTTTTGGGTTTCATAAAGAGACAACAGAGTTCTAAATTTCTAGGAAATGCAACAATGTAAAAATTATCATACAATATTGCTCTAGGCTTTTTAACAGATTCATTCCCACCGCGAAAAGCCAGATAGAAATTCATCGCAAAATCATCCAGACTTACTTTTTTTCCTACTCCAGTGTATTCTTTTTTCCACTTAAGAAATGGACCATCAATCATATCAAATCCAATTAATGCTGCACCAAAAATTTCATTTTCAGTAAAATTCAATTTTTTAGCCTCCTCCTAATTACTATTTTATCTAATTCATTTTTTATAATATTCATTAATTTCATACGTTCTGAAGGTTTAATTGCTGTTAATCCATAAGTTTTAATATGTAATATATCTTCTACTCTTTTGTAGTCCATTCGTCCATCTGTTTTAACTAGATCTTGCTTATTTGCGATTGCGATTATTGGACATTCTTTTCCTACAAAATGACAAGCGTAGTTAATTAACTCTCTTGAATTTAATACATTTCTAGGTGTTGAGTCAGTAACAACAAAAATAATATCAGATCCTAAAAGGTAATCTCTAGAATAAGTTTTTAAATATGTTGACTGTCCTCCTAAGTCCCATAACCTCAAGATGTAATCATCAACCTTAATTGTTTTTAAATCTAAACCATGAGTCGGAAAGTATAATCGATCTATTTCGTTCTTAGCCAAGAGTTTAGCCAATGTTGTTTTCCCGGTCGCAGGGAACCCAATTAATGTGATTTTTGCTAATTTATCTATTTCAGAACTCAACATTTCAATTCATAAAATTAGATTTATTAAGAAAGAATGAAATGAAAAAGAATATGAATCTGGATATTATCTAAGTAATACAAAAAAAAATATATGATTTTAAAAAGAAAAGTTATTTGCTTTTTAAAAGTAACTTTTTCATCCACTTGGGGAGTATAAATCCTCCATACCAGCAAATTGCGCTCAGTATTAAGATTAATCTTACTATAATTACTGTAGCTTCATTAAAAGGTATAGCTGAGTCTAAAAGGGCTCCAACTGAAAATGATGTATAAGCGATTATTAATAGTTTTCCTTTGAGTTTTACCTCTGGATCTTTAGATTTTAGCGATAGATTAGCAAATAAATAACCTGTAATTACGACTATTAAAAGAAATATGATTAAAAACACCATAATAAATGACTTATAATTTACATCAACTGGACCATTCAATTCACCTATTAAATCTGGATTTAGAAATAAGAAGCTGAAAAATAAGATCTCAAATACAGTTCCAATGATTGCAAATATTCCAAGAATCAATTTACGTTTTTCGGAATATAAAAACTCTGTAAACGCTAATAACCAAAGAACTATTGCAAGAGGAACGAATATATTTCCAATTAAAAAATATAGTTCTGGTGGAAGGCCAATACCGTTACTTAATGCAATTAAAAATGATAAGCTTGAAGGCCACCAAGGTTCAGATATAAAAATCCAGGTTGCTCCAACTAAAAAGTAAATCTTTTCTTTATATCTAAAGTATCGCGAGAGTATTATAAACCCTATTAATAAAGAGAACGCTACAAAAATAATAGAAAATACTCCATTTACCATATCTATAGGACTTAATGCCATTTTACTTTCTTAATTTAATTTTATTAGTATAATTAAAAATAAAGAGATTGAATTATATAAAGATTGAATTTTTTAAATAATTTAGAGTGTATATAGAAATATTAGTAAAATTAATGATAAGAATGTAGGACCAATTAGGCTTATTGTTAATAGACTTTGAGAAACCTTGATGCATGCCTGTAAAGTGTCGATTATTGCATTGAAATAGAGTGGATCCCCCCAAATCATAACCCTTTCAGTGGAATCTTTATAGAGGAATTCTACAGGTTCTAAATCCGCTTCAGCTTTTTCTATCAGTGTTTCTAACTTTTCAAGGATATAACCTGTTTTAATTTTATCTCCAATTGGGCTATATCCCCGATTTGAAAGTTGTCGAGCAACTGTATGTGAATCTGATGTAGTAATTTCTCCTCTTTCTATGCCACGATTTTGTAAAAAATTCAGGATATTAGAACGTATATCGACATAAGCATTATTCCCATCGAAGTGAATTAATACTGTGTTCTGTTCTGTAAGAGTGTTTTTATACAAATGTAGAACCACTCCCCCAAATCCAATTCCCTCAGTTTCTGAAAATTCCTCTAAGTGATCCTTTGCAACACCATATAACATTGGAGAATTTTGAATTTTCTTTACGGTTTCACTCTCCATGAATTTTTTAGAGACATCAATTAAATCTTTTGCTTCTATTGTATTTTTTTTGATTAAAATTTCATCTCCTATTATAGCATTATGGGAATCCACAACGATAATTTCTTTATAACCGTTAGAAATAGCGATATTCCTTATTTCTTCTCCAATTTCTACTTCAATATCATCAGAGGGAAGCGGGTGTCTTGTTATAAACACAACAGGAACATTTCCTACTTCTGTTCCGATAAGCTTAGCTGAATTAGATATCTTCCTTGTAAAATCTTTTATTTCACTTATCCATTTATAATCATTACTTTTGACAATTTCATCAATGTCTTGTTTTATTCTCTTTATTATGACCTCAACATACCCCTGAGTTGTCAAATTTTGGGTGTGATCATTTGTAGTATGATAAATTGTTGTTCCTGGGATATCCTGAAATTCTTTATAAATATGCTCAGGTAGATCTGATGAACCGCATGTCTTAAAAGGGCCAAAATGAATGTTTGGTATGATTAATAATCCTTTTATCTTTTTGGTTTTTATACTTCTGATTATTAAGTATTGGATTTTTACATCAGATTTTATTCCAACATCATCAAAATACTTCTCTATTAACTCATCATTACCATCAGTTAACATAGAGAGAGTAAAAGCTCGAATAAATGAATATCCCCGCATTCCAGTCACTTCTTGGTAAATATTACTTACTCGAAACAATCCTCTTCTATAAGGGATTGCAAACAGAAGGGCACATACAATAAAAAAAATCATAGCTCTGATAAGAAACTCAACTGTAAATTGCCCTATATATAAACTGTACAAGATTATCGCTGTTATCGGCTGAACTAACGATAAAATCAAATTTCCCAATTTTCCTACAGTTGTAAATGAAAAGTAAATAACGAAAGCTATAATATATGATAAAATTGCCCCTAATATTAGAAAAACTTCTTGATATGCAATATTATTCAAGATGATAGCTATTAGTTGGCCAAGAATGAGGGTAACTTCAATAACAACACTAAAAAAAGCATTCATTTGAATTGACCATCCTTTAGGAGGTAATTTTAAGAGTGGGCTTTTTTTTGAATAAAAGAGGATAGAAACTAGGCTCCCTGCTCCAGAAGTAAGTATAAAAAGAGAAGTAAAACGTAAATAATGAAGTAAATCCAATCCTTTAATCAAAATAGAACTCAATAGTAAGGATATTAATCCTAAGATGATTGGTGTACCAAGAAGGATTGAATAGGCAAGCCTTTTTGAAGAGAATAATTCTAAATAGGAAATAATACCGGGAATTTGACGACCAGGCTTTTTTTTTATAATCATAAGCGTATAATATAAATGAATTCCAATTGGTAATACTTAATTGAAAGCTTATATTCTATTTTAATGTATAATTCATACAAATATATCTTTATGTATATAATTATAATATTATATAAAAATAAGAAATAATTTTTCAGAGAATATGGAAATAAATACACAAAGGTTAATGGTTTTAGCAAATAAACGTTTTTCGGAAGTTTTAAATGATGGATTTAAATTATTTATCAAAACCTATGGAACATTAATTCTACCACTAGCCTTTTTTCAAGTAATATTAATCCTTTTAGATGTTTTTTTGCTAACAGATTTTAGATTGTATCTAGATAATCTTGGAGTAACTTATAACATAATAATGGAGAAATTTTTGACCGGAGGAACTCTTACTGGGAATGAATGGGATTTTTTATCAACCTATTTAATTTTAACTTTTATACTACTATTCCTTCAAAACTTAGTAGGCGCAATAATCATTTCAATTGCAATGTGTTCGGTTAGTATGTTTGTTTTTAAAAAATATATGAAAGAGGATATAAGTCTTCTCGAATCAATTAAATCAGCATTTAATAAAAAAACACTCTTGGTAATTCTAATTTTAGGAATATGCTTACCTATGAGTTCTCTCTTATTATTTATACCAGCAATCGTCGTGTTTGGATTTTTCATTTTTCTAGTATTCACATATAATATGGATGTAAGTAAGAATCCTATTTCAGAGGCTCGAGCAATAGCTAGAGGTGCATTTTGGAAAATAATTGGAATTTTTATTTTTAACGTAATTCTGATTTCTATAATCAGCTACTTTTTTGTCATGTTAGTAAATATAACGTTAAACACAGATTCATTAACTTTTATTGCAAACTTTAATAGTTGGCTCAATCCAACTACAAGAAACTATGCTATGATAATTTTGTATCAAATACTTGTGAATTTTGTGAATATTGCTATGGCACCACTATTTATTTGTTTATTAGCAGCCTTGTTTTCGTCTTCAAAAGCTAAGAAAGACTTGAAGTTCTTATTTCAGCAAGATATTTACCCCGATAAGGAGACTTATAAACAGCAACAATCGATTGAAATTGCCGATTCATTTCAAAAAGCAATACTAGAAGGAAGGTTTTATTGTCCTTTTTGCGGAACACTCATTCAGTCTGCTTCAATTGAGTTTTGTCCTAAATGCGAGGAGAAATTATCTTTTATAAATAAATAAATATAAAACATTCAAAGAAAATGTATATAAATATTACAGAAAAGTTTGATTTGAAAAAGGAGGATATTAAAAATCCTATAGTTCTGATAGGATGGCCCGGAATTGCTTTGGTTGCTAAATTAGCAATTACATCAATACAAGAATCATTAAAAGCAAAAGAATTTTTAAATATTCAATACTTTGATTTTCCTCCTAAGTCAGTTGTAGAAAAAGGATCATTAGAAATACCATTAGCAAAGTTATATTATAAGGCAACAGATAAGGAAGATGGAAATGATTTTTTTATATTAACTGCCACTTATCAACCTCAAAGTCCTTCTGGTGTATTTGAATTCTCAAAATTATTTTGTGAAGAAATGGATAAAATTACTGGAGGGAACATTAAAATGTATTTAAGTACAGGTGCTATGATTACTGATATAATTCATGATAATCCTTTAATATATGTATGTGGTACTGATCAAGATCTTGTTCAGTCTTTTTTAGAATTTGAAAATACAAAATTATATGAGGGTGGTTATATTTCAGGGGCAAATGGTATTTTACCAGCATGGGCTGGAGCAAATGGTTATGCCCCAGGTATTTGTCTGTTAGCAGAAACTTTGCCAATGCCAATGATGAATTTAGATCCTCGCAGCTCTAAGGCTCTGGTTTTCATATTAAAAGAATATTTCTCAATTGATATGGATTTTAGTAAACTTGATGAAAAGATTAAGGAAATGGAAACTATATTTGAATCATTTAAAAAACAAGCAGATCACTTTATGCGACCACCTCGAGAAGATAAAGGTACAGATTCATATTTCCGGTGATTATTAAAAAATTCATTCTAAAAGAATTAAAAAAGAAAATTACTATACTATTAATACCGAATATACTTTAATGATTTATTGTGCAGGATACGAGTTACGCTGAAGGAAATAAAAAAATCAAGGATCGATTAAAATTCTATGGAATTAATGAACAATCCAGTAATTATATTAGGGATATAATCACACTAATTAATAAAGAGATTGGAATTAACAAAATCTTATCAATTTTATTATTTGGCAGTCAGAGAGCAAAGACTGAAACGTCAATTTTATCTGACTGCGATTTACTCATAATTTTTAAGGATCGAGTCTCAAATCATCATATTAAAGAAATGGAAAAGTATTTTTTTGCATTGGAGATAAAGCATAAATTTAGAGAATATAGTGACCACCTTTCAAAAAAAATTTTAGGTGTAATAAATCAAACTACAGGTATATTTATCAGCCACTTTTTAACAAAAAGAAAATATTGGGAAGATACGATTTTCCATAAGATTTTCCGAGTTAATAAAGTATTCTCTTATATGTTTGCTCCCCGAAATATTGTTTTAGGAAATATATTGACTAATAGTTCAATACTTTATGGAGATGATTTAAGAGAGGAAATAAGACCGAAAATTCAAATTACTATTCAAGAAATGTTTAGAAGTACTGTCATGAACCTTATGATCTCTTTCTTCTCCCTTGCGATATCATTTCTGAAAAATCTAAATTCACCGAAATATCAGCTAGAAGCAATAAAATGGGCTTTAAAAGCATCAAATTATTATTGTTTTCAAGATTCTGTTAACCTAAATAAAATAACTGAACGATTTGTCTCTTTTGAAAGATCTAAATCACAGAGAAAAGCTAAACGCTTTTTTTCAGAATTCTTACGTTTAAGAAAATTCCCTCGTAATAACATGAATTTTATGATTCGATGTCCGATAAGAATTATAAAAATTCATACCAAAGCAATATTATTCAAGAAATTAGTTAAGAAAACGGTAAGATTTAGAACTCGTCCCAAACGTATTGACCCAATTATACCTGACCATAGATTCCCTTTAAGTTTTTAATATTATCCAAACTTCAATTCCCTTACTCAATTTCTATTTAAAGAAAAAAATCAAGAAAAATTTATGGTATTATGATGAAACTCGCCGAGGAGTTCGAGGAATTTGATTACTCAAAAAGGGACCGAATAAGGAAAAATACAATCTTTTTAAGTGTGAATTCATGAAGAGGAAAAGAGTATATATACGATTTTTCCTTTATATAGACTGAAGACAAAACGCTAATATTAGCAATTAATTTACTACAAATACAAGATGTGTAACACATATGAACAAATACAAAATCTATTTCTTAATA
>JAEOTH010000140.1 GCA_016839915.1 Promethearchaeota archaeon | reverse complement strand
TCTTTCTTAATTGACATGTTTAATTTATCTTACAAATAGAAATTATATAAAATTAATTGATAAAAATTGGAAAACGTAATTTTCTCTTAATTAAATATTCTTAAAATCTTATAGATAAACAAGAAAGCCCTCCATCCATCTTTCTAAATTCTGACATATCAATTTCAAGTATTTTGTAACCCAAATTTGAAATTGAATTTATTAGCTTCTTAAAACCTTTTGCAATAAGAACATAATTATTTACTTTTAAACAATTAACGGCATAACTCTCATCTTTATCAACATTTATAATATTAAACTCATTGAAAATGGGGTTGTTAATAAATTCTCCTGTCAAAATTAAATTGTTATCACCTATATACGCTATTCCGGTTTTTAAATGAAGGACATTAACTAATTGCACAGTAATGCATGAATATCCATATCTTTCTAAGATTACTTTTAATTGTTTTGCTCCTTCTTTATTTGTTCGCTTTGAAAGGCCAATGTAATATTGGTTATCTACTTTTAAGATATCTCCGCCCTCTAATGTTCCAGGTTTTTTAATGTACTCAATATTATCATAAAATCTCTCTAAAACAACCCTTATTTCTACTTCTTCACCTCTCCTGCTTGACACGCCTAAATTTGTAATTATTGCTAAATCCTTATTAACAACGGCAGTATCTTCAACAAAGGTGGAATCTGGAAATGTTTCATCAGCAATCAATGAGATAATCTTTAGACCACATTTTTTCAATGTTTCAATATAGCCTGAGTGCTGAATAACTGCCTTATTATAATCTGGTTTCCCTAAATTGGAAGATGTTATACCTTCTTGAAATCTTCTTGCTGGTTTTCTCACAATAGCATGTTTAAACATAATTAGTCTATTTAAACATTAATTTATCGCAATTTATTTAAATTTCTGTTGTTGGATTTCTATCCATACAAGGAACTCCAAATTGACAAAAGGCACATCCAACAGGATAACTAGCAGGTCTTAATTTCCAATTAATACGACGATTATGAGGCTTTAAAATTGGACCGATACGAGTGAATATTTTTCTTGCTATTTTATGATTATATTCATTACATTTAATTTTATTATGGCCATTTTCATCAATTGCATTAGCGGGGCATCTCGCTTCACATTCTCTGCAAGTACCTTTTGAATAATATAAGCAATTACCATATGGATTATCACTTTTTCTTGTATTAATTTCTAAAGGAGCATCAGTCACTACTGAAGCTAATCTAATATTACAACCAATCTCGGTAATTAAGCCTTCATGTAAACTAAAGGTTCCTAAGCCAGAAGCAAATGCAATATGCCGTTCTGACCAAGTGGAATAAAATTTTTTATTTAAAATTATGCTAAATGAGTCACTTAACATTGCTGCTGCTGCTCTATACCCGTTTACTTTAAAAAATTCAATTACCTGCTCACATGTTTTTTTTTTAAAAGGATTGGCATAATTACGAGCTATACAATATATTTCAGCAGGAAGAGTTAATCCTAAACATTTTTTAACATTCATGCTTTCTTTGCGAATTTTCTCATTAAATGGAAATACAATCGAAATTATTCTCAGATTTGAACTTGGCAATCTCTTATAGCCTTCTGATAACCATAGTTCAAATGGAGTTAAATGTTCTGATCCTATTATTTCCTTGTATTTCTGAAAAATTGGATCATTCCCTCGAGCAACACCTATTATTGGGGAAGAAAATATCCTGTCTCCTTCATATTTATCAGGAAGTCGATTAAGTAAACTTGTGTCGAAAAAGTTTTTTAAAAGTTGAGTTAATTCTTCATTCATTATTAATTCTAAAATTTTAAATAAATTATATTTTATAGAAATCTAATTAATCAAATCTAATTCTTTGTTTCATTTAAAAGGAAGGCAATACAAATTTTTAGAGTATTCTCTAGAGTTCCCTTCTTAATTTTATCCGGAGTATCAGTATCTTGATGATAATAACTTGAACGATTTTTCCAATCCGCTGAATTTAAAAAACCTGCTTTAATATTCGCTCTTGAAAATGAAGCAGCATCAGATCCACCACTTAATTTACCAAGAGTTCTTTCAATTTTTCCTCCACCAAATCTTTTAGCATTAATCCCCACTAATTCTGCTGCTTTTAGTAATTTTTGGATGACCTCTTCTGAGTGTCTTGTTCGAGTTGTAGGCTCATATTCTATAACATGGAAACCATCTGGAGTCTCTAAGCCATCCATATTTATAACAGTTGTATTATAATTCTTCAATTCGTCTAGATGAGTAGAACAGTACCGACGTGATCCACGTAATCCACTCTCTTCGCAACCGAAACTAATTAATCTAATTTCAGTATTTTTAGGAATTAATTCTTTATGGTTTTTTATATATCTTCCTAAACCCAAGATAACTGAACAACCACTTAGGTTATCAACTGCACCAGGAACGACATTTCCCTTATCTCCCAGTGGCACAAAAAAAAATAATCCAATAAAACAAGGAGTTCCGAATATTAGCATCCAAAAAGTAATCCAAAAAAAAATTGCCTTAAGAGAAAAGAACCCTATCAAAATTATTATCATATTTGTGAATGAAAGAATTAACCATGCCAATATTGTGAATATCCCCAGAAATGCAAGTGGAATGAATCCCCAACCAATCAATTTGAGTAAATTAAATTGAAGAGCAGAATCAATATGACTCGAAAAAATTATTAATTTCTTTTGTTCCTCCTTTAGTTTAAAACTACCAATAACGTTCTGTGATATTTTTTTACGAAATATTGGATCAATAAACTCATTATAATTGAAAAATTCCTCCCACATTATTAAAAAAGACAGAAATGTTAACAAAAAAGAGATTAAACTAAATAATAATATAAATGAACCAGATACCCACTGCATAAATATGTAGAACAACATTGAAACAAATGTCATAATTAAAATTATCTTAATCCATCCGAGAAATGCTTTTGGATGACATGTAAAGGATTCAACTACTACTTCATCACAAGTTTGCTCAAGTTCATCTTTTATAGCTTTTGACCCCTCTGCTTCTTGCGGACTACATGACATACGTGGTCCTACCTCCTTAACTACTTTTTCCACAAAATTGTACATAAAATCGGCATCATCTTTCGAAATTTGTAAGTCCATCTTTATTAATCTCTATTCATTGATTAGTTTTTAAATGAGATTTGTTCTAAAAAAATATAAATGTATCTAAAGAACAGAAATATTAACTATAAATGCTTATATAACGAATATTTAACTAAAATATAAAAATTTACAGTAAATCGTCCTTGAGTTTAGAATTATTTCAAATTATCACTTTATTAATAATAGGGGCTCTTGTGGGAATTAGTGTCAGCTTTGTTGGCCAAACAGGTCAAGGTGTCGTACTTCCAATTGTGCTTCTATTAAGAGGTGATGCTTTTTTAGCAATTGCAGTAAATTTATTAAATGATTTAATCACCTCTGCTTTTGTTAGCATTGGATATATTAGAAAAAAACAATTTAAAATTAGGAAAGACACACTAATAATTATAATTGTAGCAATGTTAATTTCACTTTTAGGTGTTTTTATTTTATTAACTACAACAATCGGTAATTATTATGGATGGTTTATCCCTCTATTTATTACAATCTTAGGTTTTATTTTTCTGTACCGTGGTTTTCCTACAACAGATACGTTGAAGAGAACTGCCCATAATTTAGCTCAAAAATTTCTAAAAAAGAATAATAATCTTGAAAAAAACAAAAAAATTGAAGAAATATTTAACAATGGTATAGAGGATATCCAAGGTTTTATACCAAGTGGATCACGATTATTTTATATATTAGCACTTGTTTTTGGAATCATTATTGGATTTAATTCTGGTTTATTCGGAGCAAATTCAGGTTTTATAATCGTTCTTGCCTTGGTTATAATTTATGGATATCCAATTAAAAAGGGTGTTGGTACAGCTTTAGTGTTAAGCATTGTGATGTGTTTAGGTACATTCATAATTTATCAAATTTTAGGAATTACAATTAAAGGTCAATTCTTTTTTGATTTTGAAATTTCTCTTTTTTTAGCAATAGGATCGATTATAACAGGGATAATAGCATCAGTATATGTACAAAAATTATCTGCTAAAACTATGGGAAGAGGAGTAGGAATTGTCATATTTATGCTTGGTTTAATCTCTTTCACGTTTTATTTTATCTCCTGAATTTACCATATTTAATAAGTTTTAATTTAGCGTATTATTATAGAGATTTAGTATGGAAAAATTAAAAGTAGGGATCATAGGTACAGGAGTAATATTCGATCTTAATATCTTAGGATATCTGAATCGAGAAGATGTCGAAATCACATGTCTATGCAATAGAACAGTTGAAAAAGCCAAACAAAAGATTAATAGATTTAACTTAAAAAAAAATCTGCCAATATACTCTGATTATAAAGAAATGTTAGATAAAGAGGAACTAGATCTTGTAGAGATACTTTTACCTCACCACATTCATGCTGATGCAACCATTTATGCAGCTCAGAAGGAAGTAAAAGGAATTTCAGTTCAAAAGCCTATAGCGTTGACTTTAGAAGAAGCAGATAATATGATTGATGCTTGTGAGAAATCAGGTTCAATACTATCAATTTATGAAAATTTTGTGTTCGCACCGCATATTACTAAAGCAAAAAAATTACTGGATAGTGATTATATCGGTGATCCTTCTTCGATTCGAATTAAAACTGCCATTGGTACTGAAGGAGGTTGGAAAATCCCTGAAAGTGCTGTAATATGGAGAAAAGATCCAAAAAAAATTGGAGGTGGGAGTGAAGGATCTCCAATTCTTTTCGATAACGGATGGCACGCCTTTTCTTTAGCATGGTGGTTCTTCAACGAAGAAATTGAAAAAGTTTTCGCATGGACTGATATTTATCAAGGCCTCGATGCTCCCGCTTATGTTATGTTTAAATATAAACAAAGTAAAGAGCATGTTGTGCCCCAATTTGGCAATATGGAATTTGCATTGATGCCGGAAATGAATTTTTCAGATTCAAAATACTATCCTGTTGATGAATTTATTGAGATCATAGGTAGTCGTGGAATAATGAAGATAAACCAATGTACGTCGATAGGAAATAAGATGTCGAATTCTGAAATCTTTCCTCCCCTCGTAATTATAAGAGATGGTAAGGTAGAAACTTATAATGATTTTGAAAAAGACTGGAAACATAGTTTTATTAATGCTACAAATTACTTAATAGATGTACTAAAAAAAAATAAAGAACCCATACTTTCCGGCGAACAAGCAAGATCTATATTAAAATTTAATCTAGCTGCTATTGAGTCCGTTGAGCAAGGAATAGAGATTTATGTTGATTGAAAAAATTATTCTGATAATAAATCTTTGTCATATTTCAATTCTTTATGAATTAAACCTTCCTTTATACCTTTTTTGAAATCTCTTCTTATCCTCATAAAATATTTATGCAGTCTTGCTCCATTAATATCTTTAGGTGCCTCAACGGAACAGGATCGGTTTTGTTCATTTTCGGAAGTCATTTCTTCCCAATAAACAACTCTTTTTTGCTGATCTGAGAGGTGTGCCATTTTAGCAAATATAGATAAATTTTTTCCTTGTTCTCCATTATAAATAGGTTTTTCTCCACTCTTCATAACTTCAATAAAATGCTCAGTTGAATTTATAAAAGAATATCTCCAATCTCTAGGGAGGTCATTACCATATGTGTTTACTTCTCCATTAGTGTAAACTATGATAGGAGGGAAGTGGGGACTTTTTGAAATAAAATTACCACCACATGTACATTGATTTATCCACATTAATCCTTTTGTACCAGATATTTCAATGTATTCATCACATACATAGTAGTTGGTAGGATAATAGAGATTTGGGGCTATAGTAATCTCCATAATACCAAATCTGGGAGATTCATCAACATTTCCTTTTGGATATCTCCACAATATATAACTTGGTCCGTCAAAAACCGCGGAAAAATAATCTATCCAACTATAAACTTTTTCAACTCGTTCTTGACCCATTAACCAGAGGCCCATTGAAAATTTATGAATACCATCATCATAAACCCATGGACCTCCACCACATATTTCAAAATTTTGGCGCCATACAGTTGATTTTAGATCTCTTGGTATACTCGGTCCTCCCGCATTAATCGAATTGATTCTAAAATTCGATAATTCACCAATAATTCCATCCTCCAATAATTCCTTTGCTTTTAAATACACAGGATAAAAACGAAAGTTTTCATATACTTTTAGTTTCACCTGTTCTTCTTCACAAATCCTTATCATTTTTTCACAATCTGTTATTGTATGTGCCATTGGTTTTTGAACTGAAATACCTTTAATACCTCTTTTAGCACAAAATTCTGTCATAGGTCCATGAAGATGATGTGGAGTTAAAATTTCTACAATATCTAAATCTTCCCGGTTAATCATTTCTCGATAGTCAGAGTATATCTTTATTGTTCTTAAGCCCCATTGTTCTAATTTATCTCTAGCTTTCTTAATATCAGTATCAGAAACAGCAACAATTTCAGTATCTTGTGAATGGAGATAACCTAAAACATTTAAATTGGCTATATCCCCACAACCAATTATCCCAACTCTAAGCATATTTCTAAAATTATTAAATAGTGATTTATAATCTATTAAATTGGCTCACAATTATAAATTTTTATAATTGGGAGAATTCTAGAAGTATTCTTGAACTTGTGTTTCTCTAATAAAAAGAAAAATAAAGATTAATTACTAAGATTAATTAATTACCAAGATTAATTACTAAAAAATATAGTTCTAAAAGAATTAATTGATTACTGTCTTTGTTTTAAAAGCAAGCATATGAAACCTTTTTCATTATTAATAAAACCTGCATCAGCAGATTGCAATCTAAGATGTGAATACTGTTTCTATATAGATCACCTTGAAAAGATTAAAAATACGCCTCGAATGTCAAATGAAGTATTAGAAAAAATGATATCAGGCTATATGCAAACAGATCAAGATAACAATTATGCATTTGGGTGGCAAGGAGGCGAACCAATGATTATGGGATTAAAATTCTTTCAAAAAGTTATAGAACTTCAAAAATATTATGCTCCTCCCGGAGCGGTTATAAGTAATGGGCTCCAAACAAATGGAACATTTATCACTCAAGATTTTGCTCAATTTTTCGGACACTATAAATTTCTACTTGGAGTGAGTCTTGATGGACCTGCTAATATGCATGATTTCTATCGGAAGACAATAGGTCAAAAATCTACTCATAATTTAGTGTTGCAAGGTATTGAACGTTTAATACAAAATAAGGTTGAATTCAATATTCTAATTCTTGTAAACAATCAAAATGTTAAGAAGGCAAAAGATATATTTCTTTTTTTAAAAGAAAAAGGCTTTTATTATCATCAGTATATACCATGTGTCGAATTTGATGAGGATTATAATCCTAAATCTTTTTCAATAACAGGAGAAGAATGGGGAGAATTTCTGTGTAATTTATTTGATGAATGGAAAAAAGAGGATATAAACAAGATTTCCATAAGGCATTTTGATTCAATCTTAGAATATCTAGTACATGGAAGTTATAATGTATGTTATATGGGAGATAGTTGTTGTCAATATTTTGTTGTTGAATACAATGGAAATATCTACCCCTGCGATTTCTTCGTTCAAGAGGATCTATTACTAGGAAATATTTTTGACGATACATGGGAAAATATCATAACATCTCCAATATATCACAAATTTGGTCAAAATAAATCAATTTTTAATATGAAATGCAAAAGTTGTTCATATATTGACTTATGTAATGGAGACTGCCTAAAATTTCGTATTGGAAAACCTCAGAGCTCTAGAACATTAAGTGTCTTATGTAATGGATGGAAAAAATTTTATACATATGCTTTACCACAACTAAAAATTATTGCAGATAAGATAAAAAATGGAAATAAACTAATTTCCTCAACTCAAATTAAATCGAAAAAGGTTGAACGTAATTCTTTATGCCCTTGTGGAAGTGGAGAGAAGTATAAAAATTGTTGTATAAGATAATTGAGTACTTTTTTTAGTTACTTCTGAAGTGTTGTTAATAGAAGCTCCATAGTACAATCTATTTAATATAAGAATTTTCATATTCTTATTTGTAATAAACTCTAACGTGTTAATAAAGTCTTTAAAGTAAGAATACTTTTCTGGTTTATTAACTAATCGATATGATGCTGAATGAATGATATTTTTACTGACATTGTAATTGTCGCAATTACATACTTTTATGTTATTTTAACTATTTTTATTCCATTGATACTGTATAAAAAAGATAAAATCTCTAAATTTTCTGCAAGAAAAGCCGTACATATGTTTGCTGGTTTAGCAATTTTGAGTTCACCATTTTTCTTTTGGCCTTTTTGGCCTACTATCGTTGCGAGTACGCTAACACTGTTCGTATATTTTAGTTCAAAAGAATCAAAAGTAAAGCAACTAAAAGATTTGTATGACGCAATATCTGAAGAACAAGAAGCGGGGTTAAAGAGAGCATTTCTTCAAGGTCCATTTTTTTATTGCCTCTCAATTACATCATTAGTATTAATTTTCGGAATATTTGCTCCAAAACAATTTTACTTTCCAATAGCAGGAGTTTTAATCATGATAGTTGCTGATACTTTAGCTTCAGTGATAGGAAAACGCTGGGGAAAGATAAGCCTCTGCTTATCATGGACGAATTCAAAGAGAACTCTCGAGGGATCTTTAACATTTTTCTTTACGGCATATCTTTTATGTTTTCTCTCATTTTTCCTATTTGGTTTATTAATTCCTACTCTTCAAGAACCTTTAGCTTTACCCACTATTTTACTATATTCTCTAATCACCAGCGCAATTGCAACCATCATTGAACTAATTTCACCAAGTACTTACGATGATTTAACTGTCCCTTTGGGAAGTACGTTAATAATATATCTACTAACTTTACTCTAATTTATTATTTTATAAAATTTTTAAAATATAATAGCTTTGTCATGGAAAAAATACAAAAATCCTTTGATGTTATAGTAGTTGGAGCGGGTACAGGGGGAACTACCGCTGCTAGATTTGCTGCAAAGAAAGGATTAAATGTATGTTTAATTGATAGAAAACAGAAAGCTAAAATCGGAGATAAAATATGTGGTGATGCTATAGGAAATGAAATCTTTGATATTTTAAAAATCAACCATCCAAAAAATGAAGAACTTTCATGCTATATAAAAGGAGCGAAATTATATTCACCAAATCTTAAGAAATGTATTACTCTATTAGATCCAAAACAAGCGGGGTATATCGTAAACAGATTAGAATTTGGGCAAAGATTATTGAATGAAGCTTTGGATGCCGGTGTTAATCAATTCTTAGACAAAACTATGGCTCTAGATTTATTATATCAAAATAATACCGTTATTGGAGTTCAAGTTAAACTAGAAAATGGAGAAAAGGTAAATCTCAATTCAAAAATTTTAATTGATGCTAGTGGATTCTATTCTCCATTAAGAAAGAAAATAAAAAGTACTATTATTGAAAAAAATATTCTAAAAGAAGATAGCATTTTATGTTATCGTGAAATCATAAAATTTTCAACTAAAGATCAAGAAGTTCAAGATCCTGAATATATTACAATAATTCTTGATCAAGAGAAAGCTCCAGGAGGATATATTTGGTATTTTCCGAAAAATGATTCTTCTATTAATATAGGAATTGGTACATTTATGGGATATCGGGGTAAAGTAAAAGATCTCTATAAAAAAAATGTATTTCAAGAATATGTTAAAACTCACAATTTCGATATTCTTTCATCAGGTGGAGGTGTAGTTCCTGTTAGAAGACCGTTATGGTCGTGCGCTGATAATGGATTTATGCTTATTGGAGATGCTGCATGCCAAGTTAACCCTCTTCACGGTGGGGGGATAGACCCCTCAATGAGGGCAGGATACCATGCTGCAAATTCAGCAATTCATGCTTTAGAAATTGATAAAAATTCGATAAATGAATTATGGGGTTATAATTATGAGGTAATGACAAGTTTTGGAGCCGAATTTGCCTCATTAGATTTACTAAGAATTGTTGTTCAATCTCTTTCTAATGACGAGTTGAATTTTGGTTTAGAACGTGATTTATTAAGTGGAGAAGAAATTTTAGAAATTTCTTCAACTGGAGCTTTAAACTTATCTTTTGTTGATATGGCTGTCAAAGCATTTAAAGGTATTTCTCGTCCAAATTTATTATTGGATCTAAACTATCTTAGGATAAAAATGAAAGAGATTTCTAAACTTTATAAAAATTTTCCAGATAATCTTGAGCAATTTCCAGAATGGAAGAAAAAAGTTATTGAAATTTATGATAAAATTAAAAAAATGATTGTAAATAAGAAAAAAAGTAAATAAGCAAAAAGATGTGAAATAAATGGTTGATATAGTAATTGATGAATACATTGAAAAAGGTACATATGAATATATAATAAAAAAAATCAACAATGAAGGAGTTCTACACTTTACATTAATTGACCCCGATCCATTAAGACAAAGTCCAGGAAAAGCAGCAAAGATGGCAAAATATGCTGAAGACGCTGGAACTGATGGTATACTGATTGGAGGGAGCACGGTATTCGATCAAGGTTTCGTAGATAAAACTATTCAAGCAATAAAAAGTAAAGTAGAAGTACCTATTATTATTTTTCCTGGAGGAATTAGTAATATTTCTCAATATGCTGATGCTATTTTTTTTATGTCTTTATTAAATTCAACTGATCCTTATTTTATAGTTGGTCAACAAGCTCTTGCATCCTATACAATTAAATCTTATAATTTAGAATATATCTCAATGGCATACTTAATAATAGAACCTGGGGCGACCGCTGGGTGGATTGGAAATGCAAATTTATTACCAAGAAAAAAACCTAAACTAACAGCAGCTTATGCTTTAGCAGCAGAAATGATGGGTTTCAAGCTTGTATATTTAGAGGCTGGTTCTGGTAGCGAAAAGATTCCACCTGAGCATATTAAAACATGTACGTCAGTTTTAAATATTCCAAAAATCGTTGGAGGAGGAGTTGAAAGTAAAGATGATGCGAGAATCTTTGTAGAAGCAGGAGCAGATATTATTGTTATGGGTACATTCATAGAAAATCACGTCCTTAAGGATAATGGAAACTCATTAAAAGCAATAATTGATGAAATAAAGGATAGAGGGAAGATTCAAAAAAAGAATTATTTAATACAATAAAAGTAAAATTATCATGAAATTTAAAGATGCTATTGAAATTCTCCGACCCGTTAATGATTTAATGGGGAGTTTAACTGTTATTATTGGAATATTAAATACAAGAGCGGGAATTGATCCCATCATCCTGCTTATAAATATAATACTAGGTGGTATAACCTACTTCTTTATAGCAGGATCTGGGATGGTTATAAATGATTATTATGATGTAGAAATTGATAAAATAAATCGTCCTGAAAGACCAATTCCTAGAGGGTCAATAACATTAAAGCAGGCAAAGTATTTATGGATAGTAACTTCTCTGATAGGTATTGGAATCGCTATTCTCCATAGTTTTCTATTCAATATTGGATACCTAAATATTATAGTAGCTGTTTTTTTTGCCTTTATTGGGTGGGTGTACGCAGCTTGGGGCAAAAAAAGCGGATTTATTGGTAATATAATAGTCAGTGTTTCCTTTTCAATTGGGCTTATTTACGGGGCTGTTTTGAACAATTCAAATATTCCCCCTTATATCTACTTCTTCTTTTTAACGGCATTCTTCCTACTCCTCTCTCGAGAGATTATTAAAGGCTGTGAAGATATTGAAGGAGATAAAAGTCAAGGCGTAAAAACATTAGCAATTCAGATTGGGATTAAAAAATCAACAATGATTTCTCTGATATTTGTATTATTTGCCATAGTTTTCTTTATATTACCTTATTTCACTAGCATTTTAAATCGATTTTTATTTTTGATTTCTATGGCTTTTGGGTTAGCTATAGTTTTATATACAATAACATTAATCTTAAAACGCAATTTAGTAAGAAAGGATTTTAAAAAAATTAGTTTATTTTTAAAAATATCCATGTTTCTTGGGTTAATTGCTTTTATCTTGGCAAGCTTTTAACAATTCTAAAATACCATTGAAATCCTTATTATTAATTAAATCATTTAACTTTTTCTTAAAATCATCATATAGTTCACTATAAGGAAAAGTTTGAATTAACTTTCTAACTTGTGTTAAGCCTAGATATTTTCTCGTATACTCTGCTTCAGAATATTTATAGGTTGTTAGGAACTCACTATCTAACTTTTCCCTAAAAACTTCTAATATGCAATTAAAATACTTTCTCAGTAATTTCTGTTCATTTAATGTAGGTGTTGGCTCAAAAAATATATGAATCGGATGAGTTCTATATGTATTTCCTGATACTAAAATTCCTTTAACATTAAAATCTTCTGAGATTATACCTAGTCCTACCCTTCCATCATAAGAGCCTGTATCAACTGTTCTAACATATAAAATGTTTGATTCGATTCTCTTTTTTAAATTATCATTAATATGAAGAACCAATGTCTTGTATTCATTATTATGATAATTATTTGCATCGATAACAATAATATCATTATGACCATTATTTTTCATTGTGTCTTCTTTTAATAGATAATATTTTACCTTCAATGGTAATTGACTACAATATTTATTAAGAAACTCATCAAATTCAGAACCTGCACGATATTTGAATTCTGGTCTAAGAATATACTTTTTTGCAAGAATTTTATTTTGCTTATTTATTTTAATTCCTTTAAATTCTACGTTTTCAGTCTTCGGTTTTGTTTTCTTTTTAAAGAAACCTATACATATGTTTGTTCCTGTATGTTTGAAAATTTTTGTTTCAAATATTTTCATTTTTGTAATACTATAATATTTAAGGAAATCTGTGCGAAATTTATTAGAAACTGACGCTCCAAATAAGAAATTTGATGGAATAATGTAAATTAAATTTACAATATCGTGTCTTAGATCATTTATCATGGCAATTTGATATAAGTCTTGATATCCATCATTTTTGTCTTTAAAAAACTGTAAATACTTATGAGTTTCTTTATGCTTTGTTATATACCCTAAATAGAGATATGGTGGATTAGTTATGTGGTATATAGGAAATTGTTCACTCTTTAAAAATGTAGGAAAACTCTCTAAATTATCCCGTAATTGTATATTCTTTTTGGCAATTTCTATAGGTATTCCATAATTTTTAGCATTAATTATGCATTTTTGGACCATTTCTGGTTGAATATCAAATAAATAAATATGATCTTTAAAAAATTGAATTCTTTTTTTAGAAGATATTGAGCTTAAAATAGGTAAGACTAAATTCCCTTCTCCAGCATATAAATCAATCCAGATTTTTTCCCATATTTTCTCTTCTATTTCGGGGAATATATATTTTAAAAAAATATCTCTTGAAGTTAAGTGAACTCCCAAAGATCTTCGATGTCTATTATCATCTAAGTCCTGAATTTTATTTCTCATATGTGATTGACTCTTTTGAATAAAAGATAATTTTATTAGTAACTTTATCTCAATATAAGTTTATGATTAATTGGATTATAATGGTATTTTTTCAACTATATACTTTAGGGTACCTAAATCTCGAACAAATCTTTCTTACAAATTTACTATTATTAATAATATTTCGGGGTTTATACATTATCACCTATTATTTCAATTACTATATGGATCTAAATAAAGAATTAGGAGAAAATGTAAAGTTATTCACAAAGAAAGAGAAAATCTACTTTAGTTTTAAACAAGTATCAATAATACTTTTTGGAATGATCTCATTCCCAATAGCGATTTTTATATGCTTTTATTCTCTTTTAGTTAGTAGTAATTTCATGAAGCAAATTGGAGAAAATTTTCGATCAAAACCGTTGACAATATTAGCTAGATTAATAAATATTCTTGCTCCATTAATTGGGATTATTTGGTTTCTCTTAATTGAGGTGGATTACTATTCAATTGCAGCAGTGGGAATCAGTTTATTAGCCTATTTACATTATGGCTTAAAAAATTCTACTCTATCTCTTTCTAAATTGATAGAAAAATATAACAAACGCTATTTCAACAAATTTCCGAAAGCAGCTCAATTTGTATTGATGTTCCTTTTAATTGCTACACCAACTACGATTCTATCAATATCAACTGCTTATGTCCCTCCGGATAAAAAAACTTATATGATTGAAATGAGAGATGGTATAAGATTAGCTACGGATGTTTACCTTGCTCCTGGTTCATTTTGTGCTCCAAGACCCGTTATTCTAATTAGAACCCCCTATGGCAAAAATGGATTGGATATATATAGAACTTTTTACTCCACACAAGATTATCACTTAGTTTTGCAAGATTTAAGAGGAACTCATGATTCTGAAGGTAGTGACAAATTCTTAATATTTTCTAAATCATATCAGGATGGAGTTGATACACTTAACTGGATAGTGGATCAGAGTTGGTGCAATGGCAAAATAGCGAGTGCTGGCGCCTCAGCTCTTTGCATCAACCAATATTTTTATGCAGGAATGAATCCTGAAGGATTAGTCGCACAACAATTATGGTTTGGAACCCCAGAACTATTTGATCACGCGATATATCAAGGTTCTTATCATAAATCTTTAGTTGAAACATGGATAGAGGGAGTTGCTCCTGAAAATTTAGACCATCATTTGAATACAATATTTAGTTTATTTCCTAAAAATGAAAATTTGTATAACTCAACATCCTTATCAATTCCTATTGGACCACAGTATTCGAATATCTCTGTGGCAGGAATTCATGTAGGGGGTTGGTATGACCATTTCCTTCAAGGTACAATTGATGGATATATTGGATATGATGATTATGGCAAATCCAGTGCTCGTGGAAAACAGAAATTAATAATGGGTCCATGGACACATGTAAACTTGTTTGGTTCAACAAAACAGGGAGAATTAATATACCCAAAAAATTCAATAGGATTTGATTTAGCATTTGATTGGGAGCAAGAAGTTTTTGATTATGCTTTATTAGGTAAACCTATAAATTGGGATGGAGCTAGGGTAGCGTATTACTTAATGGGAGATGTAGATACGCCTTCAGATGATTGGAATTATTGGAGATATGCATATGATTGGCCCTTAGACTTTATGAATGATAAGTGGTATTTTACTTCTACAGGTGGATTAATCAATGGTTCTCTTCCATCTACAAATTCAAATTTCACTTACCTATATGATCCTCGAAATCCAGTACCAAATAGAGGTGGCCAAAATGAGCCATTCGATCTTGAAGGTCCTATGGATCAAAGATCAATTGAAAATAGACCAGATGTGCTAATTTTTGAAACATCAGAATTAACTGAAGTTGTAGAAGTTGTGGGACGAATTTGGGGTAATTTATTTGTCACTTCAAACTGTACTGATACAGATTTTACAGTTAAATTGACTGATGTATATCCAGATGGGCGGTCAATGTTAATTTCAGATGGTTCATTAACAGTTAGATCGAGATATAATTATACTTCTGAAGTTTTCATGTCTGGAAACCAGTTTGATGTCTATAACATTACAGTTGATTGTTGGTCTACTGCTTATGTTTTTGCACCAGGTCATAAAATAAGAGTAGCGATATCAAGTTCGAATTATGCGCGATTTGCAGCAAATCCAAATACAGGCGCTCCTTTAGCTAATAATTATTTAAAATACAATATTGCAAATAATACACTGCTTACTGGTCCAGACTATCCTTCCAGTATATTTTTACCACGATTGGTTAACATGGATACTTCCCATGTTTCTTATTAGTGGGTGCTTCTTTTTGACGAATTTTTTTAAAAAAACACTGATAGAACATAGTAGAATGAGAAAAAAAAAATAAAAAAAAATTGTTAATTATTTCAAAAATTTATATTTTTCAGCCTTATAAATTCTATAAAAGTCTTCAATCGTAGTTAGCACTATGATTGCTATAATTACACCAGCAATTCCTCTGAAAATAGTATAGAATTCTGGTGCAATTCCTATATTTATAAGCGCATCCCCTGGTTCGTTTACAACTAGTATTGGGAATATATCAGGTCGATTCATCATCAAGATTACTACTGATATAGACGCGAGTTTTATACCTATAGTTATACCATGTATAATCTGATGAGCAAACATCTGCCTATTTCCTATTAATCCTCGACTTAAATCTAAAATTCCTTCCGTCAACATGATTATACCAGCGAATTGTAAATATAAAAGAAATACTGGGGCAATTAAAATTGTAATAGCCGGAATTGGTTGTATTATAAAGAAAATACCTGCTATTATTCCGATTGATCCGCCTATAATTTCTCCTACAGGTTTAATATATGGTTTTATTGGCTCTTTCTTTATCTCTGAAATTGGAATCCCTTTCTCACGAGCAATTTCAATTTGTTCTTTATACTTTTCACGCTCTTTTTTTGATCTAAAATCTTCAGGAAAATAGCCTTCCATTGATAACGCAACGAATATTATAGTAATTATAGCAAATGTTGAAAAACACCCTACTTGTATCCCTTGAAATATATTCCCAATGAATTGGCCGATATCCAAATTTCCAAGAATGAAATCTATTACTTGGGTAATAAGAGTAATCCCGATTACCACAGCAAACACAATTCCTAACACTTTTAAATAAACTGGCCACATTTCCTTAGTAATATAAACTTTTGGTGTTCCTCGACGTTTGTATTCTTTTGCTATACTTTGTGGACTCCCCATATGAGAAATTGCTTCTTGAACAGATTCTACTGTAGTTTGACCCATTCCTGACAATTCTTCTGCCTTATTCCAAATGTGGTCTTCAAGCTCAGCCAAGATTTCTTTATGTTCTTTCTTATCTTTCAACCATTCAGGTAGTTTTGATTTAACTTCCTTCAAATATTCTTTTATTAAATTATTCTTTTCTTTTTCACTCATTTCTTAAACCTCTTTCTTTCAATTCTTTTTCTATATTATTTCCACAAACATCACAGAACCGAAGCTCTAGATTAGTAAGCTCGATTTTATTGGCACACATTGGACAAAATAAATATTTCTCTGCTTTTAAATTAACATTTACATCAAACAGGGGTGCAATTGCCTCTGTTAATTTACTGTAAAATCCCGCAAGGTGATTAAAAATCTTCATACCATAATTAGTTACTTTATAAAATTTCCTCCTCCTTCCAGATTCCTCTCTTTCAGATATTATTATATTATCATCCTCTAATTTTCTTAAGATGGGATAAAGCGTACCCTCTTCAATAACTAACATTTCATTTGTCTGGTCTGTTAAATCTTTTAGGATTTGATACCCATGTGAACGCTTCTCTTCTTTATCTTCAGCTTGAATAAGTATAGATAATATGCATAATGAACTTATACCTCTATTAATTTCTGTTTCTTGTTTTTCAACAAAATCCCTGAACTCTTTTGAGGCTATTAACGCATTTGAATCTAATTCTTTTATACGTTTTATCATATTTTTCGACTCCATTGTTCTATTTTTAATTATATTTAATTTGATGTTTATAGTGTTCTATGAATACTATACTATGTATAGTATTTAAACTTTACTATTCTTTATATACATTTTAGAAATAGTGTTTAAGCTCCTCGCTTAAATCAAATCAATTTCATCCTAATCTCTTGAAAATCTTTAGTTGAAATTTCAGAATTTTTCAAGTATTCGAATATTGATAAAATTCAATTTAGCTTACCAAATCCTTAAATAGGAGAATAAAAGATATTACCGTTGTTTCCGATGGATATAATGGTACCTATTGGAATGATGGTGGTTCTGAAGTAGGTATTCCTTTCGGAAATTTCTACTTATTTTTTACCATAGCTACAATAGTAGGATTGGCATTATATATGAAAAAAAAATCTAACATCTAATTTCTTTTTATTAATTATTAAATAAGATTTACTATTCTTCCTTCAGTGTAAAAATATTTAATCGTCTAATAAAATAGACCGCAATCTTATTGGGAAAAATTATACCATAACACTTTATTAATAGAATTCTATTTTAAAAGATGGTAAAAAAATAATAGAAATGGTGTAATGAAATTAGTACTGTTAATTTAAAAAAGGAAATAAGTTTATTTGTTGATTTACTATTTAAAAAAACTGATGCAATTTCTTGTAGTTTATTAGATCAAGATGACAATGTCATATTCTCTAAAAATAAAGATTCAAACTCTCATACTTATCATATTGAGCCTAAAAACTTATATAAGGTTATTAAATTTATCTCAAAAGATTTTAAAACACTTTTAGATTATCAATCAAAAATCCACACTGTTTTTTGTTCTGAATTAGATAACACACAAAGTAATGGATTCTTTCTTTTAATAAAATCTTTTAATCTAGATAAAACCTTAATCGCTTTTTTTCCACTTTCTACTTCTCATCAATATGCCTTGAATAAATTCAATAAGACAATTAATATACTATCATATTTTTTTAATGAATCAAAATCTCCAACTATAAACTGAATTTTTAAAGATTGGGAAACCAAGTGTAAATTTGAGGAGTAATCTTTTCAAAGTAAATATAAATTTTAAAAATTTGCACTAATAAATACTTATTAAAGGTCTTCATTTTTAGAATTAGAAGTTAAATGCATTCCAATAATACACCAGTTATCATAGGAGCTGCGCAAGTCACTCAAACAAAAGATGTGATTCTACCTCTTGATCCACTTAATCTAATCGTAAAAGCATGCAAAAATGCTATTGCTAGTACATGTGTGGATGGCTTGCTAAATATCATTGAAACTATCTATATGTCAACTATTTCTAGTTGGATTTATGAAGACGCTCCAAATAAACTCAGCATTCTTCTTGGTATCAAACCTAACCAAAAATATGTTGCTCCTATAAGTGGCAATATACCTCAATTATTAGTAAATAAGGCGGCTAAAGCAATTTCCTTAGGAAAAAGCAAAGCAGTTCTTATTGCAGGAGGGGAGGCATCATACTCTAAGTATCGTGCTAAAAAAGGTGAAATCACATTAAATTGGCCAAAACCACCTCCCAGAGCAGTAAATAAAGCTCATAAAGCTATTATTTTTTATTTAAGCCAGTTTGAAAATCGATATAAATTTACAAATCCCACTTTTATATATGCTCTAATTGAGACTGCTTTAAGAGCTGCTTCTGATAGGAGTTTGAAAGAACATTTAGACGATATAGGCAAGAGGTATGAACGTTTCTCTCTAATCGCTTCTAAAAATCCATATGCTTGGGAAAGAAATAAATTTGATGCTAAAGAAATTGTTACACCAACTTCTGATAATCGCATAATATGTCATCCATATACTAAACGTATGGTCGCTAACCTTTATGTAGATCAATCAGCAGTTTTGATAATGACTTCAGAAGAAATTGCTAAGGACCTTGATATTGATAGAAAATTCTGGGTTTACCCGATGGGAGGTGCTGATCTTAGTAATATTTTTTATATATCTCAACGTCCTCAGCTTTATGATTCACCAGCAATAAGAGAAGCAACTCGATTGGCGTTAGAACAGGCAGGTCTTAAACTTGCTGATATTAATATCTTTGATCTTTATAGTTGTTTTCCTTGTATGGTTGAAATCGCTAGACAAGAAATAGGTATTGCTGAAGATGATCCACGTGATTTGACTATAACTGGGGGACTTTCTTTTTTTGGAGGTCCTTTTAGCAGTTATTCCATGCATTCAATAGTAACAGCAGTAGATTTAATCCAAAGAAATCCTTCGATGAAAGTTATGATCTTAGCAAATGGAGGTTATAATACCTCTGAGTCAGTTGGAATATATGGAAATAAACCTCCTGCTAGGTCTTGGGAAGACATTGAATATAATGACATCCAACAAAAAATTAATGCAAATTGTTTACCAGAACCTATTGAAAAAGCAAATGGTAGTCTTATTATAGACGCATATACCCTTATTTATGATCGAAAGAGTATACCCGAATGGGGCGTTGTATTGGGGCATTTAGAGACGGGGGAACGTACATATGCTTTTATCATGATAGATTCAGAAAAACTCTTGAAATTAGAACAACAAGAGCTCGTAGGACAAACATTTATGGTTAAATATGACTCTGAATTACAATATAATAGGCTGATAATCTAATCTTCAGATTTTCTGAGCTTATTAAAATTGTATTATTTTATATTTCTATATATAAATAATTAATAAATCGAAAAGGAAACAAATAAAAAGATAAAATTTATTCAATTAGTATTGGAAGACGGGTTAAGAATATTTTGAATTCAGTTTCTGAGTAAGAATATTTTAAATTCAGTTTCCAAGTAAGAATAAATTTAATATTAGTGATATGTTATTAAAATAATAATAAGGATAAAATATAATGGGCCAAAAAAATTCTTATATGGAATTTATGAATCCAATTTTTCTAAAATTGAAAAAAAACGGAAAAAACATTTATGATACGTTAACGAAGCCTAGAATTGTCAAAATTTCTATTTATATCAGTCTCATTACATTTTTACCAGGATTAATTTTAGGATTATTTATTGCGATTAATTTTGGCAATCTTGGCTATAATGTTTGGTATAATTGGATAAGCGATTTAGGTTCACTTATATATACACCAGCTCCTTTTATTTTGGATTTAACATGTATTTTAAGTGCCATTTTTATTATCCCCTTAATTTTGAATTTAAGCCGATTATACAGTTCACATCAAAATCACAAATTAGATAACTCAAAAAAAGAGCATTACATTATCTTGTTTAGACGAATATTTGGATATATTGGTGTAGGTTCACTTCTTGTAGGTGTAATTGGCATGTTTTTTGTTGGAATATTTAGTTTAGATCGGTCTCCATTAAATTTACATCTTTACTTCTCTTCCTCTGCATTTGGAGGATTTGCGGTTGGTGCTTTTTTTACAGGATTAGCAATAGTGTTAAGGAAAAGAATATTTCCTAAAACTATCGGTTATTTTATGATATTCGGACCTTCAACAGCTTCTATCATATTTTTAATGTGTCCCGCACCACTTACAAGACAGTTTCTTGAATGGATTTTGATGTTTAGTTCACTTGCATGGTATTACGTAATTGTGTTTATTACTTTACAAAAATTAAATACACTTCTCTTTTTCAACCCCGATTTTAAGTGGTAAGGGCTAATACCAATACACTGCTTAAAAAATGGGCTCCAATAATTTTAATAAATCCTAAAAACTTTTTTAGGTAAATAAAAATATAAATTGAAGGACTTGAAATGAGCTATTCTGAGAACGAAATGATAAACAATTTTCTTACTCAAGTATATAAAAAATTTCCTGAGTGGTTGAAACTAAAAAAAGAAGAAGCTGATAAAGTTTTAAAAGATTTGGAGGACCAAATCTTAAATGAAGCAAGAAATATTGCAGAAAGTCAAGAACCCTCTGATGTTGATATACAACAAGCATTATTCCAAATTGGAACTCCTGAGAGCATTGCAAAGTTGTATAAAAATCGAGGTACACCAAAATTGTATATTACAGAAGAGCTTTTTGATTTATACATTAGATCAATGCTATTTTTCTTCATAATTGTCATTGCGATAAACGTGATCGTATCAATTTTTCAATTTTTCTTTGAACCATGGTGGGAAGTTCTAGGTAGCATGTTTACAGGAATGTGGATTGGTTGTTTAATCACTGCTATTGTAATTACTATATTATTTGTATATTTTTCAATGCAGGGCTTTTTACCTGAAGATTTTGGTATAATCCCCTCACGATTAGCATTATTATTCCCATTCCATATATCAGAAAAGGGACTAAAAGAAACCAGAGCGTATACTAAAACAAAACTTGAAGAAGCTAGTCAAAGAGCAAAAGAAACAATAGCAAAAGCAAGATTACATGCAAAAGAAAAATTCGCAGAAATAAAAGCTATCAGGGAGGAAAAATTAGAAGTAGTAGAATTACGGAGAGAACAAAAGCTAATGGAAGCAAAATTACGAAGAGAAGAAAAACAAGAAAGAGCAAGAGAACGTAGGGAAGAAAGACGAGAGGAAGCAAAAATTAAAAGGGAATTGAGAAAAAAACAACCAGTATCTATTGGTGAATTAATTTTTGGTGCTATTGGAGGAATTATATTTGGATTGTTCATAATTATACAACCTTTTGCTGAAATTCCAGGATTATTTGTCCCTGAATTCCTCGATTGGTTAAAACTTTTTGGATTACTAATAGTCATCAGTGGTTTAATTAATTTAATTCGGTTAGCCGTTGGAATAAGAAATCATACCGGTCAGCAAGTTATGTTAGTACTTGATGCACTTTATTCATTAGTATATATCCCAGTCTTTTTAATTCTTTTAAATAATCCTGAGATTTTTCCGATTTCTCTTTTTTCAGGAGGAACTATCTCTATAATTCCTTATGACACAAGTAATGTAGCTTACATTATTTATTTCTGGGTAATTATTGGAATAATAATTGCTATACTGGGCTCAATGATTGGAAATTTTTACAAAGTAAGTAAACTTCAAAAAATAAAAACAGATTTCTACTAAAAATTTTAAATTATTATCAAAAACCTTTTTTTTTTTTCTTTTTTTTAAAAAATTGAGTTATAACTTTTTTAAACAGATAGTGAGAACAAAATGGGATTATCTAAGAATTTAGAAACTAAACTTGAAAATCTTATAGCCTTTTTGAAAGGAAAAAAAGTTATAGTAGCTTTTTCGGGAGGTGTAGATAGTTCCCTCTTGGCATATCTTTCAAAAAAAAATGCTGAAGATACACTTCTTATAACAGAAAGATCAATTCTTTATCCTGAAGAAGAAATCGAAGAAGCTAGTCAATTTGCTAGAAATTATGATATTAATCATTTAATTATTGAAAGAGATCCTTTAACTGATGAAAAGTTTCAATTAAATCCCTCAAATAGATGTTATATATGTAAAACAGGTTTATATGAAGAAATTCTTGAAATTAAAAAAGCTAAAAGTTTTGATATAATATTAGATGGTTCTAACACAGATGATCTTTCGGATTATAGACCAGGTATGCAAGCTTTAAAAGAATTAAAGATTTCCACACCTTATATTGATTATAAAATAAATAAAGAAGAAATAAGAGAGTTTAGTAAATTCTATAACCTTAATGTACAATCAAAACCATCAATGGCATGCTTTTCATCACGTATTCCTTATGGTCAAATTATAAATGAAGAGAAATTATTTATGATAAG
Source organism: Promethearchaeota archaeon (assembly GCA_016839915.1). GTDB lineage: Archaea > Asgardarchaeota > Lokiarchaeia > Sigyniarchaeales > SOKP01 > Loki-b32. The sequence continues at coordinate 1,472 of JAEOTH010000140.1, read as the reverse complement.
AGAAGCAGAGAAATTTCTTAAAAATACTTTTGACTTAAAGCAGTTACGAGTAAGACTACATGGTCAAAATCTTGCCCGAATTGAATTTTTACCAAATGATTTATCGAATATTTTAACAACTAAAAACATGGAACTAATTAGGAGCAAATTAAAAGAGTTTGGCTTTAATTATATAACAGTCGATATTGAAGGTTTTAGGTCAGGCTCAATGAATGAAGTTCTAGATTTGAAATAATAAATCAATTTCTACTTAGGATTTTGGATAAATTCAATTATTTTCTTTCTTTTTTTTAACGCTTTTAAAGCTGTGAATTTAATTTTTTTTTCCATTATAGCGGATGATTCAGGTGTTTCTTCACCAATTTCTTGTTTGATCTTAGTGTAAGCAGATTCTCTAAATTTTGGAAGTATTTTTTTTTTATTATCTTCATATGTTAGATAAACTTGGTTTGAATTATCTACATAACCAATTTCATCACATCTAATATTTATATTCTTGAGATCACTAACAATATTATCCGCAATAGATTCAGAACAATATATTAAAAGAGCATCTAAAGAAACTCCTAAGTAATCCACTCCGACTTTTTCTAACATACTTAGAACAATTGGGTTTACAAGCTTTCTTACTTTTTCTTCAAAGATATTAACCCCACAATTAGCTTCATAATTAATTTCATATAGATCCCCTCTTAATCCTCCATTTGTAACATCACACATAGCTCTAATTTCATGGATGTAATCAGAGTTTAAAATAATTTCACAAGCTTCAAGAAATTTAATATTTAATGTCTCTTTTACAACATTATGATTTCCAGAGTAAATAGCCGTTGTGGTGATCGTTCCACCTCCTGCTCCTTCAGTCATTAAGATTTTATCTCCCACCTGGATATTTCTTCTAGCTAATAGCCTATTGCATACTCCAACTGCAGCTATACCACCTACTAATCTATTACCAATTACCATATCTCCTCCAATTCTCAAAGTCGAACCTGCCGTTATTGGTACTTTAGCTAAATCAGAAACTGTAGATATACCTGCTATAAAATCAAACAATTTACCAACATCTGCATCGTCTCCTAGATGAATATCAACCATTATAGAAATTGGCTTTGCGCCTTTGACATAGAGATCTCGTAGTGCGGCTCTCGATACGCTTCACGCAAAAGCATTACATGAAATTACGTGAAAACCACACAAAAATGGAAAGTCACTTAAGCGACTATGAATTCCTTCCATTTTAGATACAATAATTAAATCATTTTCTGCTTTAAATCCTTCAATATCACTAATCCTCACAGCTCCAGCATCATCTAAAGAACTAGGTGATAAATATGCTCTTTTCTCTGTTTCAGATAACTCTGCAATGAGTTTATGAACAAAAAAATCTCCTAATCCTCTACAACCTACTCCTTGTTTTCCAATAGTCACATTTGCTTTATTAATATCTAATAAATATCTCATAAAGGGAT